>JAJNBR010000293.1 GCA_021156265.1 Flavipsychrobacter sp. | reverse complement strand
ATCAGGCCGATCTGACTGATTTACCTTATGTGTTGTACCAGTTGCCGGCAAAGCGTTTGCAAGCGAATTTGTTACAGGTTGTTGTCGATTTTCAACGACATCATTTTCAACCACCGTATTTTCCAATCTCACAGAAGTGTCTCGGGTGAGATGGGCAAACTGTCGCTCGATGGAGGGCCAGTTGTTGTAGCCATCGGCTAGCTGACGGTCGAGGGTGATGACGTGGAGCAGGGTGCCGTGGGAAATGTCCTCCTGCAACGTTACCGGTTTACCGTCGACGATAAAATGGCGATTTTTCTTGATTTTACCTTTAGCTATGGCACATAACACGCCGCGAATGTGATCGCGGCGGATGAGCAACTCTTTTTCGCGGGCTAATGCTTCCTTCCGGGCCAGGCGGTCGGCTTCATCGCGGCGTAGCTGCAGGATGGGTTCTATACGGCTGCGGATGTGTGGCTGGTTGTATAAGCGGATGCCGGCTGTGCGGGCAGATATGACTGAGGCTTTTGGATATGCTGCGCGATAGGCTTTGGTTATATCTCCATGCCTGAGCATGCAACGGATGAACACCTCGTGCTGAGGTTTGTGATAGCCTTGGCGGGGTTGTCTCATAGTGCCGACGGGTTTAGCGTCTATAGCAAATTTACGGAATTTTTATCAATTAGGCTATCTCAGCTGTATCGATCGGAATTTCAGCCATTCTATGGGTTATACCCGACAGGAGAATAGAAATAGCGTCGAAAGAAGAGCAAGTGGTGCGTGGATAAAAGGATATTCCGTTGTTTTCCCTATCAGTCTAATTGGGCATTTTTTTTCGTATCCCCAAATACATTTGACAATATTCGCATATGGTGACCGTTAAAGATGAACACCAAAATTTTTCCTTCCGTTCTTTCCATTTCTGGCATGCTTTTGCATTGAATCTAATCCTAAATCTCATTTATGGACAGACTAACTTTTAAAGGTCACTGGAACGAGTGGCGCGGTAAACTCAAACAAGCAAGCGCAGCTTTTACCGATGATGATCTGCGTTATGAAGAAGGCAAAGATGAAGAAATGATCGGCCGTATTCAGCAACGTCTCGGTAAAACACGTCAGGAAACCATTAAATGGTTGGAAGACCTCGGCAAGGGTGGCTCAGACAGACCCGGTCTGGACAGAAGTTCAGAAAGAGGTGGCCGTTAACCAGATCTAAAAAATATTTGATTGTTTGATTGATCCTACCGCTTCGGTAGGGTCAATTTTTTTTCGTCTCTGCTGAGTCCCGGTACAGAAAGACCTGTGCAGTTAATGTGTTGAATCTTTAAAAGGAAAATAGTCGAGCACATCATATTCCCAAACATTGGTAGGGAAGATCACTACCAGGTTGGCTGTTTTATCGCCTATGTTTTTAAATTCATGGGGTACCATCGGGGGTTATGTTGATGATGTAAGGAGCCTCGATGGTAAACATAGTGTCGCCGAGAGCATAGAGTATTTTACCTCCCAGCAGTACGTGCGACTCCTCGCCCTGGTGCGTATGCATGGGCGGTGCGCCGCCGGGAAAAGTTTCGGTGATGCCTATCACCAGGTTTTTGTAACCATTTTTATAGCCTTCCATCACATGCACATACTCGCACAGGCCCGGGATTAATGACCGGAAGCTCGTCCAGCTTCACTGCATAGTCTTTTCAGTACTTCATTTCTGGTCTCGTAACCTGAAGGCACAACTAAGCTCTTTGGCGGTTTTGCGTTATGTGTCCTTGCCGTCATTGGGTAACTGTCTCGTAATCAGCTATATTAAGCCTACCTTCACCGAAGTGGCGATTTGCCTAGTGGTGTTTATCCCTTCTTCTTTGCAAGAATCTTTCAATGTCCTCGTCGATAGTTTTATAGATAACAAGGTTGGTATAGCTGATGACTTTTTAAGCGAGGCGCTTGCCGGGCATTTGAAGCAAAATCTCGCTGCCCTGTATGAGAACAAACAGCTATTACAGGCAGGTACCGGTAATAAAGCTGCTGCATCAATGGACCTGCTGGTGCGGGGTGATCGTATCTATTGGCTCGACCGTGCGCATAACGACCCTTTCGAGAATGCTTTTCTCGATCTGGTAGATGAGTTTGTAGCGCATTTGAATGCCAGCTGTTATGCCGGCGTTACCGGCTACGAGTTTCACTATACACTTTACGAAACGGGCAGGTTCTATAAAAAGCATATTGACCAGTTTCGCACTGATGAGAGCCGTAAATACTCTATGATCATTTACCTGAATGCCGACTGGCAGGAAGGCGACGGAGGTGAATTGTGCATACACCATAGTGATAGCTTCCAAAGCATTGCCCCTGTCAACCGTAAAAGCGTGTTCTTCTTAAGCGGCGAACTGGAGCACGAAGTGCTGGTCACGCACGAACCACGCATGAGCATCACTGGCTGGCTGAAAGTAGGCGGTAATTTATAACAGCATTGAAAAGCCGCTACAAAAGCGGCTTTTATCATTTCGTTAGTCGTACCTCAGGGCCGGGTAATTCAGCAACCTGCGCCACAAAGCCAGTTGACCGATGATGCTTGCTTCACGATATATCGTAAACATAACAAGGTCATACCAGGTCATTTTCATACCACCCATGTCTAATTCACTATCCAGTTTCTGATCGTCGAGGGCAAGCAGTGCTTCACGTGCCAGCGGAGTAACTTTTTCCCAGTCTTGCAGGTATTCAGCAATAGTGGGATATTTTGCATTGTCGTCTATCCCTTTATTGTTTTTAAATAGGTCTGCTCCCGTTTGTTGCATTTCGGGATGAGTTTCCGAGATCATCATATATCGTTGTGCTACCAGCGCGCCGGTAAGCCAGGCCATATGGTTGGCTTTTGTGCCCAGACGGTTATACATCTCCTGCTCAGGAATACCCTCAAGTGCACGGCTGAGAAAACCTGTTTGCATATCGAATAAGGCTAATAGTCCTTCCATCCTGGTGCTGATTGTTTTTGTGGTCATAGTTTTTTCGTTTTACTGAAGTGGTTTTAAAAGTGATATGTCAAAGCTAAGTAGTCTTTGGTTGGGACAAGGGGTGTAGATATGACAATTTGTGGGCCAATTGCGACAAAAGAAACGAAGCTGGCACTGATTCCGAGGAACATTGATAACAATTTAACACTAAATAGTCAATAATTGCTTAATGCTTTATTGGCGTTAATAAGATACTGATGACGATATCTTAATTTAACATTAAAATGACGTTCATCTTCCGAGTGCTTGGACGTTTTTCATACCTTTGCTGCTTCAGGACACCATCTTTATATTAACTACGGGGGTGTTTTTCAGCATTTTACGCTGTTCTTTCGGAGCTGAGAGCTTTGCCGACATTCGGCATATTTAACAGGCGATGTGGTTGCTAATAACCGCTGTATGCGCTTAAACAACAAAGGTTTTAATGAGTAAGATACTGTATCAGGTATACTGGCATAATTCTATTCGTGATTGGTCGACTGCGCTGATCATCCTGGTGTGTTTTTTCATAGCTGCGAGATTTTTGAAAGCGCTGATAGTCAAACGCATTAAAGGTTTTGCACAGCGCAGCGCCACAGTATGGGATGATTTCCTGATAGTGCAGATAGAGAGCTCCCTGCTTCCTGTAGCTTAT
>JAJNBR010000044.1 GCA_021156265.1 Flavipsychrobacter sp. | reverse complement strand
GGTGCCAAGTTGCTGAAGAATACCAGTCTTGAAGGTTCGGCCTATTATAATAACCTGTCGCCTTTTTATGGTATCGCTAAGACCAACATGGACTTTTATGATGTGCCGAAAGGTGGTGGAGGTTCAGCGAGATATGTACACAAACCCAATAAAGATGGCATCATCAAAGCCCTGGTAAACTATACAACCTTCAGCAGCGGCACACGTGTACCCAACCCTTCGCTTGGTAAAGAGACCGATACATTGGACTTTGGCGTGAAGAACCAATATGGCTATGGCAATATATCGTACAGGCAGATGCTGAAAGATAAATGGAACCTGTATGTTGCGGGGTCGTATACGGCTAACCAGGATGATCTCAAATTGAATACGCAGGACGGGCTGAATAAAGATAACCGTCTCCAGGGACGTGCGGAGGCTAAACGGTATGTGAACAGCCGGCTGAGCATACTTGCCGGCACCGAGCTGCAAAACTTTACATACGATCAAACATTCGATACACTCCATGTCGAGTTTACCGAAACACAGTTGGCGGGTTATGTAGAAGCCGACTGGACCCCACTACACTGGTTGGCATTCAAGCCGGGTGTACGTTACGAGCATAGCCAGCTGCTGCAAAAAAGTGCGGTATCGCCCAGGCTAGCCATGGCAATAAAAGCGGGCAAGTATGCACAGTTCTCGTTAGCGAGCGGTGTGTTTTACCAGACTCCTGACCCTCAATACCTGTATCCATACCAACTTTCACTTTTCACCCCAACGACAGCAGATTTTCAGCGCTCCATCCATTACATAGCGAACTACCAGGTAATGAAGAATGACCGGATACTGCGCGTAGAAGGTTACTATAAAGACTATGATCAACTGGTGCGCGAACTGGTTGACCCAAATAAGCCGTTTAACCCGGCTGGGTCTGCGCAAAGGCCAATAGTGGACTCAATGAATAGTACCGGCCACGGCTATGCAACAGGCGCTGAGCTTTTCTGGCGCGATAAAAAGAGCATCAAAAATGCTGATTACTGGATATCGTACAGCTATATAGATACGCGTCGTATTTACAAGAATTACCTGGCGGAAGTGCAGCCTGACTTTATTGCTACGCACAACCTCAACATCGTAACCAAGTATTTTATACCTAAATGGCAAACACAGATCAACACCACCTATAGTTATGCCAGCGGAAGGCCATACAATAAAACACTCACGACCATTCCAGGTGACTTCTTAAGCGGACGCACTCCGGACTATCACAACCTTTCTATCGCCATCAATTACCTGACGTCCATCAAAAAATGGTTTACGGTGATATATGGCGGTGTGGACAACCTGACTAACAGTAAGAACGTATTCGGTTACAGGTACGATGCTGCTGGTAACGCTACTATACCCGTTCGCCCTGCGTTGTACCGTTCTGTGTTCGTAGGCGTTAACTTTTCGCTCACCGAATTTGACAGGGACGAACTTTAATTCAACATCTAAAAATAAAAACCACCCAATAACATGACACGTTACATTTTACTCACAGCTCTGATCGCTTTAGGCATCGTTAACTGCAAAGGGCAGGCTAGTTTCCAGGAGGCACTGCAGAAAACCTTTATTGCCTTCGACTCTACGCAGGATTACCAGAAAAAAGTAGATGCCGGCAACAAGTTCAGCATGATCTCAAAAAAATGGGGCAGCGAATGGTCTACACATTATTACAATGCGTACAGCAAAGGCATTCTTTCTTACATGGAGAAAGACGAAGCAAAACGCGATGCTTACCTGGACGAAGCAGATAAAGAACTGGACGAAGCTATTAGCCTGATAGGCAAAGACAACGATGAAACTTATGTGCTGCGCGGCATGCTGGCCAATGCACGCATGGCAGTAAAACCACAGGCGCGCTGGCAGAAGTATGGTAAGGTATTCGATGAGAACCTGGATAAAGCAAAGGAGCTCAATCCTAACAATCCGCGTATCTATCACCTTAAGGGTATGAGCAAATTCTTTACGCCGAAAATGTTTGGTGGTGGCAAGAAGGCGGCGTTCCCCTATTTTGAGAAAGCCGATGGACTGTTTGCAAAAGAATCAACTGAGGATATTACCAAACCATATTGGGGCAAAACTACCAATGCCTATATGTTTGAGCAAAGCAAAGGCGACGACTAAATACTCGTTTTTTACTGTTGAATAGAAGCGCACAGATCCCTGTGTGCTTTTTTCTTTTTATTAACACGGCGCTGATGGGCTGGCACGCTCTTTTATTGTACAGTAGCGGATTTGAGCTGTAGACTAAACAAGTGATTAATGAGAGTATTGGCATTTATACGAGCGATGAAGTGGAAAGGTTTGATTGTAACTGCAGTTGTAACTGCGATACTGGGGCTGATGTTAACCCTGTATTCGTGCAAGCCCGGAAGTGTTAAAGAAAAAGAATCGGTAGAAGTGGAAATGGTGGAAGCGAAAACACTTCCGGGTAGCGGCAAGGCAAAAGATGATGGTGGTGTGTGTACGCCTACGAGTTGTGAGGTGAAGTAACGGTTACAAAAGAGATTTTTGCAAGGGCGGCGCTGTGGTGCCGCCCTTGCACTTGTATGGCAATTGCTAAAACAGTTGCCTGAGAAACAGAAGCCAGCATTTGGAGGGATTCTGTTCTTAGAATTCAAGTATAAACCCTACCGTCGGTATAATTACAGCATCATTTTCGGTAAGCAGCAGGGGAACGGCATTGCTTCCATCAGGTTTTATCGGCTGCCCGTCAGTAGTGGCAAATGCTGTGTTGTCAACGGTACGCGCGAATGTGTATTTAGGGTATTCAGGCTGAACGCTGCCATAAGCATTGGATACATCGAGGTACAGGTCTATGCTCCATTTTTTGAAATTCCATTTTTTATCCAACCTTATGTCCATCGAATTAAAAGAACCAAGGCGCGCTGTATTGAATTGGGTATTATCGTATACGCCCTGCCCGGTAGATAGGTAGTTCAGCTGAGATGCCTGCAGGTCGAATGGGGTATAGGGTGCCCCGCCCTGGTAGCGGAATTTAATGCCCAATTCAAAGTTGCGTTTGAATTTATAGCCGCCTATGAACGATAGAAGATGTCTGTTGTCCCACGAAGCCGGTATATAGCTGCCTGAAGCATTGGTAAATTCGCTTTTGTAGTAAGTATACGATACGATAGCGAATATGTTCCTGGTTAGCTTTTGCTGAAACTGAAATTCGACACCCAGGCTGCGGCCTTTACCTGTACTGCCCACCGGTTCATTGCCTAGTATATTAAAGTCGCCGCCTTTGTTAGCCAGTGATATTCCATCTATCAACGATACAGGATAGTTATCGTACCATTTGTAAAACCCTTCCAGCGTAAAGCGGCCGCTTTGCCAGGGCAAATATTCAAAACCAGCTACAAGGTGATCGCTTTGGATATACTTACTGCTTCGATTGACATAGTTGCCTGCATTTTGAAATCCCAGTACCGTGTAAGTGGGGATCTTATAATATCGCGCGACAGAGGTACTGAATTTAAGATTTTCGATTAGTAGCAAAGACGCGGCTAACCGTGGCGAAAGCGTTTCGCTAAAGTTGTTGCCGTTATCGGTGAAGCTGTTGCCATCTGTGCGCAAACCAAGCGACAGATCGAGCCGTTCTTTAAAAAGTTTGGTTGCTGCCTGGGCGAAGGCGCCATAGCGCCAAAGGTCAAGTGCAGTATTTCCTTGTAATACTACCGATGGCTGCAGAATATTGCCATTCACGTCTTTTAACTCTGAGCGAAGCCGTATGTAACTATCATTTTTGAACTCATCGTATTGCGTCATTACGCCCCAGCTCAGGCTCCAGCGTTTGTAAAAGCGGTTCCAGTCAAAACGCAGCTTATTTTCGATTTCTTCCGAGCGGATTTTGAGAATCCGCTGCGTTTCCTGTGGATTCTGATTGTCTTCAAATTTGTCGAGGCTGTTGTTGAGCATATTCCTGCTGGCCGTAAGATTCCAATAGCCGCCCTTTATTAGTTTGCGTAAGCCATAGCCATTGGTATAATTCCACTGGTTGATGAGTGGATTGCTTTTCAGGATATAAATATTTTCTGGTGTCTGGTCATCAGGCGTAAGGAACGAGAAGTTATCGATGGCGCCGATACCTATGGTATAGAAAGAAAGATCCGGGCTGATCTTATAATCGATCTTGTACTGAAAATCCCAGTAAGAGGGCTGGATCGGCACCTGTAGCGCACGGAAGAGCAACTGCAGGTAGGAGCGCCGTGCAGAAGCAAGAAAAGAAACCTTGTTGCTTATCGGGCCATCAGTAGTATAAGCGATCTCGGTTGCGCTCAACCGCAGGTTGTGTTGGATCTTATCCTGGTTGGCTTTGCGTTGCTTGAGCTGCAAAACGCCGGATAAGGGGTTATCATAACGGGCAGGGAAGGCGCTTGTGTACAAACTTACATCTTCTATAAAAGAGATATTTACAATGCCGGTGGGTCCTCCTGCGCTACCCTGGGTAGCAAAATGGTTAATGACCGGCACCTCGATGCCGTCCAGGTAGTAAACGTTTTCGTTGGGCGCTCCACCACGGATAATAAGGTCATTCCTGTAGCCACCGACTGAGCCAGACGTACCGCCGACACCCGGAAACGCCTGGATCACACGTGAAATATCGAAGTTGCCGCCCGGGTTGCTTTTTATTTCCTGCGCCGACAACGATTGGACAGACAAAGGCGTTTCTGCATTTTTCCGGAAGGGGCTTACCTTCACCACTACCTCGGTCAACGATACCTTGTTTTCCAGCAGTTCGATAGTGAGTGGTTGCACATTGCCCGACGTAATTACGATATTATAAATAACCAATGGCTGAAAGCCTGTACCCTGAGCCTTTATGTTGTAGGTCTCTGCCGGAATGCCGGAAAGCCGGAAGCCTCCGTTCTCGTCACTGGCTGTACCAAGTTCCGTTCCCTCGATCGTAATAATAATTCCGGGAAGTGCGGCTTGTGTGTTCTTGTCCCTCACAATGCCTTCCAGGACACCGGTGGATTGTGCGGCTCCACTGGAATACAGAAGCAGGGCTGAGAGAACAACAAGAATTATGCGCATGATGTGTTACTTGGTTTGGTGCAAATTAACGGGGTTAAAAACTCAAAGCGTATTGCGAATCTTAATCAGACAATAGGCAGAAAGAATTGCATCCCGGTTTTTTCATACACTCAGGTCATTTCTTAACTTGCAGTCTATGCGAAAAGTTATCCTTGGTCTTGCTGTCAGCCTCGATGGTTTTATTGAAGGTCCCAAAGGCGAATACGACTGGTGTTTTACAGACCAGGATTATGGCCTGTCTGAATTCTTCGAACGGGTAGATACTGCCTTCATCGGCCGGAAGAGCTATGAGCTGTTGCTGGCTAATAAGGACGTGAAGCCGGGCTGGATGCCGAAGATGAAGGAATATGTATTCTCCAATACGCTTACCCATCTCAACAACGGTGCGATAGTGATATCGGGTGATTTCGAACCTGCTGTGAAGGATATCAAAAGCCAGGCAGGGAAAGATATATGGTTATTTGGAGGTGCGTCGCTCACTGCATCGCTGATGAATGCCGGGCTGGTGGATGAACTGTGGTTATCCATTCACCCTATATTGCTGGGGGAAGGGAAGCCGCTGTTTCACAATATTAAAGGGCGTGTACACCTGGAGCTGCTGGAATCGAAGACGTATGATACGGGACTGGTATCTGTCAAATACACGATAAAGAGCTAAACAGAATTAAATCGCTGTCCAATTGGCGGAATTGCTAAATTCGCGCCAAATCCCAATTATGTTATCATTAAACCTGGAGGGTAAAACGGCGCTGGTAGCCGGCAGCACCCAGGGTATAGGTTTTGCTTCGGCACAGTCGCTGGCTGGCCTGGGCGCGACCTGCATACTTATAGCCCGCAACGAGGATGCGCTGAAAAAAGCAGTAGCTGAACTGGATAGCTCTAAAGGACAGAAACATAGTTACCTCGTGGCCGATTTCGCTCATCCGGAGCAAGTGGGCGAGCAGGTGAATAAGCTGGTACAGCAAACAACCGTTCATATACTGGTAAATAATAGTGGCGGACCGGCAGCGGGTCCAATAGTGGATGCAAAGCTGGACGCATTTCTGCAGGCCTTTAGCCAGCACCTTATCTGCAACCACATCCTGGCTACAGCTGTAATAACAGGTATGAAGCAGGTAGGTTATGGCCGTATCATCAACGTTATCTCTACCTCGGTGAAGATACCGCTGAAGGGATTGGGTGTATCCAACACTATTCGCGGGGCTGTGGCATCGTGGGCCAAAACCATGGCCAACGAACTGGGGCAGTACGGTATTACAGTCAATAATGTGCTACCGGGAGCAACAGCAACAGGCAGGCTGGATGCCATTATTAATAATAAAGCGTCTAAAACCGGGCTTGCACAGCAAGAAGTGGAAAAGGAAATGCTGGAAGAGATACCGGCCAAACGTTTTGGCCAGCCCGAGGAGATCGCATCGCTTGTTGCATTCCTGTCATCGGGTGCTGCTAGCTATATCAATGGTACCAGTATACCCGTTGACGGAGGCCGTACGGGCTCTATCTAGGTGAAGTTTATGTTAAATCAAGTGATAAAAGGGTGAAACTCCGTCGAAAACAAGTTAGGTTTTCGCCTGACAATAGAATGACAGAGATAAATTGTCATGAACGAAATACCGCCTGAAACCCGCGCCAGTATTGAAAAACATTTTTTAACAAATGTGTATAAACTTTCGTCATTGTGTTGTAGTTTTGCCCACGCTTTGTCAAAAAGGAACGTTAATTTTCAAATTTATTCCTGTGTCAGAATCAAATAAGCCAATGTTCCGGAGGATCGCCCAGAGCATATTTACGACCGTAATTGCCCTGTTCGTTTTCCAAGTCTCTTCTTTTGCCGCTCCTGATGGAAAGGCACTGTTCCAGTCGAACTGCGCCAGCTGTCACAACCCGCTGAAGGATGCCACGGGCCCTGCCCTGAAAGGTGCCGATGCGCGTGTGCCCAGCAAAGAGTGGCTGTACGATTGGGTACACAACTCTCAGAAGCTGGTAGCGAGCGGTGATAAATACGCCAACGACGTGTACAATAAATGGGGTAAGATCCCAATGACGCCGTTCCCTGCGTTGAGCAACGAAGACATCGATGCCATCTTTACTTATGTAAACTCGGTTGAGCCGCCTTCAGCAGCCGGTCCTGCAGCGGGCGCTACTGCCACTACAGAAGCAAAAGACGGAAACGCCTGGCTGTACACAGTAATCACACTTATATTATTGGTACTCGCCATCATCCTGTGGCGCGTTAACAGCGGTCTCCGCAAGGTGGCTGAGCAAAAAGAAGGTCTGCCCAGCAGCGAAGAGATCCCTTTGTATCGCAACAAGGTGTTCATCGCAATGGGTGTTATTATCCTGTTCATTTTGGCAGGTTACTGGTTAGTGAACGGTGCCGTAGAACTGGGTCGCCAGCAAAACTACCAGCCCGAACAACCTGTGTTCTACTCGCACAAAGTGCACGCAGGTATCAACCAGATCAACTGTCTTTATTGTCACGCAGGCGCTGAAAAGAGCCGCCAGGCAATGATACCTTCTCCTAACATGTGTATGAACTGTCACAAACAGATCAGCGAATACACCGGGGACGCCGATCACCCGCTGTACACAGCGGAAGGTGAAAGGGTAGATGGTACTAAAGAGATTCAGAAGCTGTATAAATATGCAGGCTGGGATCCCGTTAAAAAGGACTACATCCGCGATGCGAATGGCAATGTAAAGGCTACACCGGTTAAATGGGTAAAGATCCACAACCTGCCTGACCACGTTTACTTCAACCACTCGCAGCACGTAGCAGTAGGTAAGATCGCCTGCCAGCGTTGCCACGGCAACATAGAAGAAATGGATGAAGTGTTCCAGTTCGCTCCGCTATCAATGGGCTGGTGCGTTAACTGCCATCGTCAAACACAGGTTCAGTTTGCTGAGAACAATTACTACAGCATTTTCGAGAAGTATCATAATGAGATCAAAACCGGCCAGCGTGATGGTGTAACTGTGGAAGAGATCGGCGGGTTGGAATGTCAGAAGTGTCACTATTAATAGTGTCTTCACCAGGGGAAACAGCTTAGTTAAAAATTATTCGGAAACACATTTTATACCGGATCAAACCGTATGAGTCAAAAACAATATTGGAAGGGGCTTGAAGAGCTGAACGACAGTACAGCTCACAAAGACGTGGTTGACAACGAATTCAAGGAATCGCTGCCGTTCGAAGTGAGCGATAAATTCCTGGATGCTGCCACTCCCCGCCGCGACTTTTTGAAATTCTTAGGTTTCAGCACCGTGGCTGCAACCCTGGCTGCCAGCTGTGAGATGCCTGTTCGCAGGGCCATCCCATATGCTATCAAACCAGAGGACATCACCCCCGGTGTTCCTAACTATTATGCTTCTACTTATGTAGATGGCGGCGACTACTGCGCTATCGTTATCAAAACGCGCGATGGCCGTCCTATCAAGATAGAAGGTAATGAAAGGTCATCTATCACACGCGGCGGTACTTCAGCCCGTGTGCAGGCTTCTGTACTTAACCTGTATGACAAGACCCGCCTGCGCCAGCCGCATGCTGCCGGCCAGGAAGCTACATTCGAAGCTATCGACCGTCGTGTTATGGAAGGCCTTGCCTCTGCACAGGGACAGGCTTACCTGCTGACGTCTACTATCATCAGCCCGACCACAAAAGAGATTATCACCCAGTTCATAGGCAAATACCCTAATGTAAAACACGTGGTTTACGACCCGATGTCTTACTCAGGTATGCTGCTGGCCGCTGAAGCTGCTACCGGCAAGCGCGCGCTGCCTTCGTTCCGTTTCGACGTTGCGAAGACCATCGTGAGCCTTGGTGCAGATTTCCTCGGTACCTGGTTGTCGCCAATAGAATTTGCTAAGCAATACAGCGTAGGCCGTAAACTGAGCGCTAAGAACCCGGTAATGTCTAAGCACTACCAGGTCGAATCGCTGCACACCATTACGGGCGCAAAAGCTGACCACCGTGCTACCTGCAAGCCATCAGAAATGGGTGCTGTAGCAGTAGCCCTTTACAACGCTATTAACGGTACAGCTCCTGCTTTCGCTAACAAGAATCTTAATAACCTCATCGTAAAAGCAGCTAACGACCTGAAAGCCGGTAACGGTCTGGTAGTGAGCGGTTCAAACGATGTAAATGTTCAGACTGTAGTAAACGCTATCAACGCTGCTATCGGCGCCAACGGCACTACGGTAAACTGGGCGTTGACCAACAACACCAAGCAAGGTGTGGAAGCTGACCTCGTTGCCGTGATGAACGCAATGGAAGCCGGCCAGGTAGGCACCCTGCTGGTACATGGTGTTAACCCTGCTTACGACTTTGCTTTCGGGCAGAAGTTTGCTGCAGCAATGAAGAAAGTTCCTGTGACCGTATCATTCGCCGACAGGATGGATGAGACCGCGCAGCTTTGCACATACGTGGTTCCTGATCATCACTTCCTGGAAAGCTGGGGTGATGCAGAACCTAAGCCAGGTTATTACAGCCTGATGCAGCCCGGTATCGCGCCGTTGTTCAAGACACGCGCGTTCCAGGACAGCCTGCTGACATGGGCTGGCGCTACTACCACTTATGCTGACTACTGGAAACAGTACTGGATGGGCAAAGTAGGTGGCCAGGAAAACTTCGACCGTGCTCTGCAAGACGGTGTTATTGAGCCGGCAGGTGAAATGGCTGTAGGCGGCGGTGCAGCAGCAGGTAATGTTGCAGGTGCTATCGCAGCTATCGCAGCACAAAAACCAGCAGCCGGTATGGAGCTGGTGGTTTACCAGAAAATATCAATAGGCCACGGTGGCTCATGGAGTAACAACCCATGGCTGCAGGAAATGCCTGACCCGATAACAAAAGCTACGTGGGATAACTACGTATGCGTATCGCCTAAGAAAGCGAAAGAGCTTGGTGAAGAGTTGACCAGCATCACTGAGGTGGTTAACGCTAAGCGCCTGCTGAAAGTAAAAGCTAACAACGTTGAAATGGAGCTGCCGATGGTTGTAGTACCGGGTATGCACAACGATGTAGTAGCTATTGCAGTTGGTTACGGACGTAACGAAAAAGTGGGCCGCGCTGCTGCCAACACCGGTAAGAATGCATATCCGTTCATCGCGTTCAACGGTCAGACATACAATTACAGCTCGCCTGCTACGATAGAAAAAGGCGCAGGTACTTACGATATAGCGATCACACAGACGCACCATAGCTACGAAGGCCGCCCGATCATTCGCGAATACACTATTGATGAATTCAGGAAAGATCCGGGACAGCTGTTCAAAGCGCGCGAGAATGAGATCGGTCACTATTCTCACCTGGCATGGGTAACTCCGGAAGGTCATGGTGCTGAAGGTGCACACGGCGAAGCACACGCTGCTCCTCATGGACCAGCTGCTGCTGATCATAGCGCAGGCGTAACAGCTGAGGGTGTTAAATCCCTCGATGAAGGCTTCCGCGAGAACGGTACGCTGTATCCAAACTTCGAACATCCCGGTATCCACTGGGGTATGTCAATAGACCTCAACAGCTGTATCGGTTGCGGCGCCTGTGTAATAGGCTGCCAGGCTGAGAACAACATATCTGTTGTAGGTAAGAAATATGTACTGAAATCGCAGGAAATGCACTGGCTGCGTATCGACCGTTACTTCAGCGGTATGCCTGAAGATCCGGATACTATCCAGACCGTGTTCCAGCCGATGATGTGCCAGCACTGCGACAACGCCCCTTGCGAGAACGTTTGCCCGGTATCTGCTACCAACCACAGTAGTGAAGGTTTGAACCAAATGGCTTATAACCGTTGTATCGGTACTAAATATTGCGCTAACAACTGTCCTTATAAAGTACGTCACTTCAACTGGATGGACTGGAACGGTGCAGACTGCTTCGAAGACAACCTGTACGAAGACTACCGTCGTGATGATATGAACGACGACCAGACACGCATGGTACTGAATCCGGACGTAACAGTTCGTAGCCGTGGTGTGATGGAAAAATGTACGTTCTGCGTACAACGCCTGCAGGATGCTAAACTGACCGCCAAGAAAGAAGGTCGCCCGATGAAGGACGGTGAAGCGCGTACCGCATGCCAGCAGGCTTGCCCTACAGAAGCTATCCTGTTCGGTAACGTGAACGATAAGAGCAGTGCGATCTACAAGCTGCGCCACGACGAGCAGAAAGAGCGTACTTACTACGTACTGGAACAAATACATACGCTGCCTAATGTGAACTATCTGTCGAACATTCGTAACACAGACGTGATCATTGCTGGTGACGAAACAAAAGATGGTTTGCTGAAAGCACACATCTAATTGAGGAATTGACGGCGAAAGCCAGTTAAAATATTTAAACGTTATACTAATTACGTGCTATGCATCTTAAGTACGAATCGTTTGTAAGGGAACCGCTGGTTGATGGTGACAAAGATTACCATCAGGTGACGGAAGATATAGTAAGGCCAATTGAACAGAAGCCATCACGCATGTGGTACATCGGCTTCTTCTTCTCGGTTGCCCTGCTGATGTTCGGTGTTTTCTCCGTGTTTTGGGAAGTATACTGGGGTATTGGTGTGTGGGGTATCAACCGTACTGTAGGCTGGGGATGGGATATCACCAACTTCGTATGGTGGGTAGGTATCGGTCACGCGGGTACACTTATCTCTGCGATCCTTTTACTTTTCCGCCAGGGCTGGCGTACCGGTGTGAACCGTGCGGCTGAGGCGATGACCATCTTCGCGGTAATGTGCGCGGGCCAGTTCCCGATCTTCCACATGGGTCGTGTATGGGATGGTTTCTTCGTACTGCCTTATCCTAACTCGCGCGGTCCGCTGTGGCCTAACTTCAACTCGGCCCTGATGTGGGACGTGTTCGCGATCTCTACTTACTTCACTGTATCATTATTGTTCTGGTACTCGGGTCTTATTCCTGACTTCGCCACCATCCGCGACCGCGCAAAAACAAAACTGCGCAAACGCCTGTACGGTCTTGCATCGTTCGGTTGGACAGGTACTGCCAAGAACTGGCAGCGTCACGAGGCCCTGTCGCTGGTGCTTGCCGGTCTGTCAACACCACTGGTACTTTCGGTGCACACCATAGTATCTATGGACTTTGCCACGTCGGTGATCCCTGGCTGGCACACTACCATCTTCCCGCCATACTTCGTTGCGGGTGCGATCTTCTCTGGTTTCGCGATGGTACAAACACTATTGATCCTGGTTCGCAGAATATTCGGTCTTGAAGATTATGTAACTCTTGGTCACATCGAGGCGATGAACAAGGTAATTGTACTTACCGGTTCTATCGTGGGTGTTGCCTACCTTACCGAGCTGTTCATGGCATGGTATAGCCAGGTGGTTTACGAACAAGATGCGTTCAACTGGCGTATCCTTGGCCCGTACTGGTGGAGCTACTGGGCGATGATGACCTGCAACGTGGTATCTCCGCAGTTGTTCTGGTTCAAAAAACTGCGCCGCAACATTCCGTTCACGTTCATCATGTCTATCGTTGTGAACATTGGTATGTGGTTCGAGCGTTTCGTGATCATCGTTACTTCGCTGTACCGCGACTACATTCCCGGTAGCTGGACCTACTACTCGCCTACATGGCCGGAGGTTGGTTTTTACCTGGGTACGTTCGGTCTGTTCTTTACCTGCTTCTTCCTGTTTGCTAAATACTTCCCGGTTATCGCGATCGCTGAGATCAAGTTCGTTCTGAAAACATCGGGCGAAGCGCAGAAGAAGAAGATGGCGGCTATTGATGAGAAAGACAATGCGGAATTTGCAACAGAGCAACTGGCTGCACATCATCACTAAACCGGTATTTGAGTTTTAACTTTTGAATTGTTGAAATAAAATGGCAATAAAAAAATTTGCGGTAGGCTGTTACGATGATGAGGAAGTATTGTTTCCTGCGGTAAAGACCATACGCAACAGTGGTTACAAACTGCACGATGTGTATACACCTTTCCCGGTACACGGCCTCGATCATGCATTGGGTCTGAAAGATACAGACCTGCACGTAGCCGGTTTCATCTACGGTATCACCGGTACTGCAACTGCATTAGGCTTTATGTCGTGGATATTCACTGCAGACTGGCCGCTGAATTTCGGTGGTAAACCACACTGGTCGCTGCCTGCATTCATACCCATTACGTTCGAAACTACCGTATTGTTTGCGGCAGTGGGTATGGTACTGACGTT
>JAJNBR010000292.1 GCA_021156265.1 Flavipsychrobacter sp. | reverse complement strand
CCTTGCACCAGGCGCCAGGCAGCGTAGCAAAAAAGCCCGATAGTGATAACTGCCAGCAGGATCTTACCCGCAGGCAGCTCATATATAAAGCTGAAAACGCCCGATTTATCCGCAGACTTCGTTGTATGATCGCCTATAGATAAAGCCCCCAGCAAAGCCAACACCCCGGAAAGCAGGTAGACAATTCCTTTGGCCACCAGTCCGAACCGGGCCAGGCGCTTAACCCAGCCTTTAGTGTCTGTAGCAATTTGTGATATGCGCATGTTCAGCTATTAACAACTGGGCATGTCTATTAAAATAGTGCCTTAAGCTACCGCCACTTCACGATCGAGCTTAATTCTCTCTGAATAGGAAACCAGGCGGCTTTAAGGTAATGCTGCGCTCCCGCGGTTAGGGGAATGAATCTGGCATAATCGTTTTGCCCAGCTTAAAAACACTTGTATGAAAAGTCTCATTGCATGGATATTCATAGTGTTGTCTGCTTTACCTACCGGTGCACAGGAGCATTTTGTGGAAGTTGTGGTTACTGATACGATACTTATTCCCGCCGATCAGTTTATCTTCCAGGTAATGGCTATGCCCGACGATATGACCATGGAGACGGCGACAACCACGCCTATTGACTATTCGCGCCGTGAACGGCAAATGCGTCAAAGGCAAAAGTCGATGCTCGATTCGCTCCAGGCAAAGTTGATGAGGTCAGGATTCATACCTGCGCCTCTAAGCATCTCCGACATGGCATCGGGACGCGGTTATGGCAACCAGTTCCTTACTTACCAGCTTGTTTCGGAGGCAGAGCTGCGCAGGTTTCAGCATGCACTACGTGATGCCGGCGCTGTCAATGCGGTCTTGCAATCGGCAGTCAGCACAAAAGAAATTGACTACCAGCAACGTTTGTATGCGAAAATGATGGACAAGGCACGAGCCAATGCCTCGGCCCTCGCAGCACTCAGCGGCAGAAAACTGGGGTCAATATTGATGGTCAGTGAAACGGCTGATGAGAACAACCGATGGAATCCCTACATGCCCACGATCTCCTCGCGCCGCCCCGGCATGATGTCGGCCGACACGCCGGAGGTAAACGCAAACTATGCTTTAAGGGGCAAGTTACTCGTCCGCTTCGGCTGGTGATAACGACGTCAGGCGTATTAGTTGTAATTTTACCAGGCCAAAACTTAAAGAATGTCTATAACTACCGAGACTGAAAGAAACGGGATACAGCAGGCAAGCAATGCAGTTGCCATCACGTTGAAAAAGATGCGTGCGTTTGCCAGGCCGGGCATCTCAACAAAGGAACTGGACGAGTACGGCGGCGAATTGCTGGCAGAGATGGGCGCCCGTTCTGCACCTAAGTTAACCTATGATTTCCCCGGCTATACCTGTATTAGTGTTAATGAGGAAGCTGCGCATGGCGTACCATCGGCGGATAAGATCCTGGAAGAAGGTGACCTGGTAAATATCGATGTATCGGCAGAATTGAATGGCTTTTGGGCCGACAATGGCGGTTCGTTCGTATTGGGCGAAGATATCCACGGTCATGGCCGGCTGGTGGAAACATCGAAAGAAATATTGAGAAAGGCGATCAGCAACATAAAAGGTGGTGTCAAAATATCGGAGATTGGCAGGTTGATAGAGACGGAAGCAAAAAAAGCAGGGTACATGGTCATAAAGAACCTGACTGGCCATGGCATCGGTCGCAGCCTGCACGAGGAACCGCATGAGATAGCCAACTACCGCGACCGGTTTAACACCGGACGTTTCAAAAAGAATTCGGTGGTAGCAATAGAGACCTTCATTTCAACCCGGTCAACCATTGCAGACACACAAGCCGATGGCTGGACGCTTAGCGGTAATAAAGGTGGTTTTGTGGCGCAGCACGAGCATACCATTATGGTAACGGGTGGGCAACCAGTTATATTTACATCGCAGAATGGTATCTGGGATTAATTTATAAGTCAACAGCCCGGTCAAGCCGTGGTGTTTTATACATCGTGAAATATAAAGGCTTCTCCAGGTCGACAGGCAGCTGTATCAATACCTGGTCGAAAAAGCCGTGAATGTTTTCTTCGCGCATTCGCGACTCGACTGACAGGAAAATGGCTTTCGCCTCGTTAATATTGGCCACAGGAAAAAACGGGGCAGCAGAAGTGTCCGGAACATCATTTACAAGTTCAAAAGTTACATTGTAGTCGAACCTGTATGAACCGTCGCCGTTGTCTATAGCAATGTTCTGATAATCGACGTCATTGTCATAATGAAGGCTCATTGCTTCAACGATCTCATGGAAGTCCATCCATCCAAAAATTTGCATGAAGATATTAAAACTGCACTTCCTGAAACAATGACGTGATACCGGGAAAACTACCCGGTTCTTCCGCTCAATTCCTCAGCTTTTTGTGTACGTTCTATGAGATCGGCCGCCTGGCTTGCCAGTATGTCGGGAAGATCGAGGTCGTGTTTCGGAGGGGCGAGCTGCGTTAAAAGGCCATGCAGAGAGACAGAAGGATAAAGGCGGAGTTAATCCGCCTTTATTACCAATCTATTTCTTCGTCGGTATCTTTAGTTTCCAGCCAGGTTGTATCAGGTCCGGATCTTTGATCTGGTCTTTATTCGCTTCAAATATCTCCTGCCAGCTGACGCCGAACTGTTTACCGATCTTAGTGAGGTTGTCGCCTGAAACTACGGTGTATTCCTGTCCGGCTGCAGGCGAACCATTGCCACCAACCACTTCGATATTCATCACCAGGTCGCCCGCGCGATAGTCGGGGTCTATCTGGTTGTACACATCCCATAGCTCGTTTTTTACAGCATCGGTGGGAGCGCTGCCGTCTATATAGAGCACATTGCCTTGCTGCCTGACCTGCAGGCCGGTAACACCTTTCTGGGTAGCAGCATCAATAAGCCTTTGGTATTTGCCCCGAAGAGAACCTGTTTCCATATCACTTGTTTTTTATAACTAACTGATTGTCTACTTTTTTGGGTTGCAGTCCGTTGACTTCCATCATAAGTTGCTGCAATGTATCCCTGTTTGCTACAGTACCCCTGAGTGTTACCACGCCGCCACTTACGTCGGCCTGCACTCCTTCATATTTCTGGGTAACTGATTGCACATTGTTGCGCAGGGTCTCATCTTCTGAAACTACAACGGGCGTTACCTGTATGTTGTTAACGACTTTCTTTACACCATCAATATCTTTTACCGCATTTTCAGCATTGGTTTTGCAGGCCTCGTTGGCGCAGCTTCCTGTTAGTGTAACGGTGCCGTCGGTGACAGAGGTTGTTACACCTGCAAGGTTAGCGTCTGTCTGCACTTTCGAATTGATAGCAGACTGTATTTCAGCATCCTTGTTTTTGCCTTTGCACGATACGAACAAGGCAACGACAATGCACAGTATTGTCAAAACTGTTTTTACGATCGATTTTCCACTCATGTTTAATTGTTTACGATGAAAGATTAAGTTGTAAATGCTTTTTTTATGGCCGCTACCCGAACATCCTGCCAAACATACCCCCGATGTTACCAGACCGCTGGCGGCCATTTAACATCGAGATCAGGGACCCGAAGCCACCGCCGCCGCGGCCGCCCATTGCCCCGCCAAGGAGACCGCCCAGCAAACCGCCTAAGCCGCCCCCGAAGCTAC
>JAJNBR010000043.1 GCA_021156265.1 Flavipsychrobacter sp. | reverse complement strand
ACCTGCGAAGCGATAATAGCAAAATATAAGAACGGAAATGTCTAAACCATCGATACCTCAAGGCACACGCGATTTTTCACCTGCTGAAGTACGCAGGCGTCAATATATATTCAATACTCTCCGCGATATTTTCGAGAACTACGGTTTTCAACCATTGGAAACGCCGTCTATGGAAAACCTGACTACCCTGATGGGTAAATATGGCGAGGAAGGCGACCGGCTGATATTTAAGATACTGAACAACGGCCTGCACGAAAAGAAAGAAGCCGACAAAGAAAAGCTGAATGCGGAATGGAGTAAGGTGCTGGAGAAACCGTACGCTACACCCGTAGTTACGGAGCGCGCGCTACGCTACGATCTGACCATACCGTTTGCGCGTTACGTAGTAATGCACCAGAACGAACTGGCCTTCCCGTTCCGCCGCTACCAGATGCAGCCTGTATGGCGCGCCGACCGTCCGCAGAAAGGACGTTACCGTGAGTTCTGGCAGTGCGATGCCGATGTGGTGGGCAGCACCTCGCTTATCAATGAAGCGGAATTGCTCTGCATCTACCAAGCGGAATTGCTCTGCATCTACCAAAGTGCTTTTCATAAACTGCAACTGCCGCAGGTAGTGATCAAAATAAACAGTCGCAAGCTGCTGGCAGGTATTGCAGAAGTATGCGGCATGCCCGAGCTGATGATGGAAATAACCATCGCCATGGACAAGCTGGACAAGATAGGATGGGAAGGTGTGAGCAAAGAGCTCAGTCAGCGTGGTATCAGTGAAGACGGTATCAACAAGATAAAACACATCATTGCGGTAACCGGCGACAACGAAGCAAGGTTGTCTGCACTGGAGAACATCATGCAGTCGTCTGAAACTGGTAAACAGGGTGTGGCGGAATTAAGGCAAACACTGGCTTATCATAAAGACCTGGCGAGTGCCAACTGGCAGGCAGAAGTTGTTGTCGACATCAGCCTTGCACGAGGTTTGAATTATTATACCGGTGTGATAGTAGAAGTAGTGACCAATGCCGTAAAAATGGGCAGCATCGGCGGTGGCGGCAGGTACGATGATCTTACCGGCTTGTTTGGTTTGAAAGGACTTTCGGGCGTAGGTATATCCTTTGGCATCGACCGGATATACGATGTTATAGAGGAGCTGAACCTGTTCCCGCAGGAGTTGGCAACAGGCACTAAAGTGATGCTTGTAAACTTCGGTGGCGCCAATGAACAATATGCATTGAGAACGTTGCAGCAACTGCGCAATTCAGGCATAGCTGCTGAAATTTATCCTGATGCCTCGAAGTTTGACAAGCAGATGAAATATGCCAACAAGCGAGGCATTCCTTACGTTATCCTACCCGGCGACGAAGAGCGGGAGAAACAAATGCTGAGCCTTAAAGACTTTACAACAGGTGAGCAAAAAATGGTGACGTTGGAAGAAGTTATTACTACACTGAATTCCTAAGTTCCCCTTCAGGGGCGGAGGGGTAAATAAAGAAGCGGCCCTTAAAAAGGCCGCTTTTGTTCTCTTATCCCTGGAATGTGAAGGGTTGTGAATATAGTTTCTTACCTGCGGAAGAAGGCCGGGCAATGTGCCTGCCAGTAATCGTTCAGGTTACCAAATGCTTTCAGGTATACAGCGACAGTTACGTTGGCGAACATGTACCAATCGTTAGACTGACTTTCGCCGCGCTGGAATTTATAATTAGGATAGTTGCCGTCCCAGTTGCGAGTTTCATCGCCACGGAAGGCCAGGTCAACAGCCTGCTGGCCACGATAAGCAGCCAGTGTATCCAGGTTTACATATGATTTGCTTACATCGTCCAGGTAGTCGGTATTGGTCCAGCGGAAGCCAACCTCGCCCGACATCATGATGGTTTTACCAATGAAGAACTTAACACCACCACCAAATGGGAAAGACACGTTTACGATACCGTATTCTCTCCTGTCAGGATAAACAGGGATGTTCTGGCCTTCAGTGCTCAGCGCACGCAGGTATACTTTTTCACCGGCCAGGCCGTCTGTATAAGGATTAAAATGGAAAATGCCTATGCCACCAAAGATGTAAGGAGAGAATTTCATGCGGTCAGATTCAACCGGGAAGAAATTGATCTCCACACCACCGTTTACTTCGAAGATATTAGAACCGAAACGCAGGTTGCGCTCTTGTTTTACCCTGGCCGTCGATAAGCTGTCCGCTGCAGTAATGTTGCCGTAGTTAGCTCCGAAACGAAATCCAAGGTGTGGGTTGGCGAAAAACTTATAGGAAATGCCGCCCATGGGCCGGTTGGTATAACTGTCGAAAATCCTGTCCTGTAAGTCTCCGTAGTAGTTGCTCACCCCTGCAGTAAGCCCTATCTCGTGGTGAGGTTGGGCATAAGACAGTAAGGGCATCAACAGCGCAAAGCAGAGTATAATCCTTTTCAAGGCCTAATTTTTTGTTAAGAGTGTATCCGAAAGATAGAAACTATTTTCGAAAAACAAAACAAGCCTTTAATCAAAAGCTATACATGTTATTTTAAATATATATGTGTAGCGCCGTGAGTTTCGATTTATGACTACCCATGAACAAACTCTAAAGCTTATTTTTGCCCCGTTGGATATTAAATAACACAATGAACCTCATTAAAGAATTACAAGACAGGGGCCTGATACAGGACATCATGCCAGGTACCGAAGAGCAGCTGGAAAAAGAGATGACCTCCGGTTACGTCGGCTTCGACCCCACGGCCGATAGCCTGCACGTCGGTAACCTGGTACCAATCACACTATTGATGCGTCTGCAACTCGCTGGTCATAAGCCATTTGCGTTGGTTGGGGGCGCTACCGGCATGATCGGGGATCCGTCAGGCAAATCGGCCGAGCGCAACCTCCTGGATATGGATACCATTACAAAAAACTGTGAGGGTATCAAGCAGCAGCTGTCGAGGTTCATTAAATTCGACGATGACATACCGAATGCCGCGGTAATGGTAAATAACTACGACTGGTTTAAAGATCTCAGCTTCCTCGATTTTATTCGAGACGCAGGGAAGCACATCAGTGTAAACTACATGATGGCTAAAGACTCTGTGCAGAAACGCCTGGAAACAGGCCTCTCATTTACCGAGTTCTCTTACCAGCTGATACAAGGCTACGATTACTATCACCTGAATAAAGAGCAGAATGTAAAACTGCAAATGGGTGGCGCCGACCAATGGGGTAATATCGTGACCGGTACAGAACTTATTCGCCGCAAAGGTGGCAGTGATGCGTTTGCTTTCACTTGCCCGCTGGTAACTAAAAGCGACGGTAGCAAGTTTGGTAAAAGCGAGCAAGGCAATGTGTGGCTGGATGCAGAGCGTACATCGCCTTACCAGTTCTATCAGTTCTGGCTGAAGCAGGCTGATGATGACGCCGCGAAATTCTCCCTGATATTTTCCTTCCGGCCGGTAGAAGAAATAAATGCGCTGATAGAAGAACATAAAACAGCTCCTCACCAACGCAAGCTGCAGAAGGCACTGGCCGAAGAACTGACCATTTTAGTTCATAGCAAAGAAGACCTCGAGTTTGCGCAAAAAGCCTCAGATATATTGTTCGGGCAGTCGACGGTGGATGCACTGCGCGGATTGAATGAAAGGCAACTGCTCGAAGTGATGGATGGTGTACCCCAGGTAACTGGAACTAAAGAGGCATTGCGCGAAGGTCTTGACCTCATCTCGTTCCTGGCGGATCGTGGTGTATTCACATCGAAAGGTGAAGCACGTAAGATGATACAGAACGGCGGTCTCAGCCTGAACAAGGAGAAAGTAGCGGGTGCAGAATTTACACTGAAAGAAGAGCACCTGCTGAATGAGAAATACATGCTCATCCAGAAAGGTAAGTCAAACTATACGCTGGCTATTTTCAACTAGTCAAACTGTTTCAGGGCGATTACTACTTCCCCGATGGGCAGTCCCATTACGTTGTAGTAATCGCCATTTATTTTTTCGATGCCTACCATGCCTATCCATTCCTGTATGGCATAAGCGCCGGCTTTATCAAAAGGCTTGTAGTTTTTTACATAGTGGCGTATCTGCTCCTCGGTCAATTTGCGGAAGTACACTTCAGTTGTAACCGAAAAGCCTATCTGCTTATCACCTTTCTGCATACACACACCAGTCACTACTTCATGCTGTCGGCCGGTTAGTTTCAATAATATCTCAATGGCATTTTCTTCGCTGGTTGGCTTGCCCAGTATCTCGTCATCGAGTAATACTACTGTGTCGGCAGCAATGATGATGGCATCATGCACACGCTCTTCAATGGCGGCTGCTTTTTTCTTTGCCAGATGTTCCGGTACGAGATGGCCGGGCATGCCGGGTGGATTGGTTTCATCCACATCGGTAATGATGATCTCGAAATCAAGTTCAGCTGCTTCCATCAGTTGTTTCCTGCGGGGCGATTGTGATGCAAGTATGATCTTATGCATGTGCTTCGATGTAGTAGATAATGAGTGAGAGGATGCCGAGTATCATGATGCCTTTGATCTGTGTGGCGGCCGCATGATAATGTTGTTGCGTGGTCTTTTTACCAAGCATGATCATCCATATGACCAAAGGGACGACCAAAGCAACGAGTGTATAAATACCCAGTATCTGCCAGCCAGACAGGACCAGCTTGATACCGGCATTTAAAAGTGGTAATGTTGCGATAGCACCCAGTAGCTGTGTGAACCACTCCGATTTTTGCAATCCCCATTTAATGGGCATGGTAACGCAGCCCTGTTCCGCATCACCCTTGAAGTCTTCCATGTCTTTCACTATCTCGCGCATCCAGGTGAGCATAAACGCAAAGAACGTATAGACGCCCAGCACCCAAACTGGGTTTGGGATAATAGATGTATTGGTGCGAATGAATGCAGGTTTATCGAGGTAATCGTGTAGTGCTGGTTCATACAGTAGTAACGCTGTAATAGTAAACGCAGATAGCAAGGCGACAGTTATATTGCCCGACATGAATTGTCTTTTCAGATGTGTGGAATAAAACCAGAGCATCGCTGTGCAGGTCAGTTGCAATAATATCCATGAATAACTTCCACCCCTGCGTGCTACTACCAATGCAAGAAAAATACCTACGACATTCAGTACGGTATGCATTACGATAGCCGACTTAAGCGGTATACGCTTTTCCAGTACCACTTTGTCCGGTCGGTTGATAGCGTCGATCTTGATATCGAAATAGTCGTTGATGATGTACCCCGCTGCCGCTATGAGTACCGTGGAAAGGGCCAGCAGGGAAAAATTTGTGGTATTCAGCAACAGGTTACTATCCGAGTGCTGTTGCATCGGCAGTATCACCAATCCCCAGGCAAATAACTGCGTCAGGAAAATGATGACCAGATTATACCACCGTACCAGTTTTAGCCAGGCCATTGTATTCAGCTGTTTGTTGATCGACTTTTTAGCCAACCGTAGACTATTTCCCCCAGGTTCCCGGGTCTACGCGCCATTGCTCCAGAGTACCTTTCTGATCCACTTGAACGAGCTTCTGGTCTTCGGCTACTTCCATCAATGCACCGTAGTTGCTGATAGTCCGCAGCGGAACCATAGCTTTTTCGAAAGCTTCTGTTGCAACAGGGAAGCCGTAAGTAAACAAGGCACACATGCCGATCACTTCTGCACCTGCTTCGCGCAGCGCATCTACCACTTGCAGGCTGCTTTTGCCCGTCGATACCAAGTCCTCAATCACTACCACTTTCTTACCCGGTTCCATGAAGCCTTCTATCTGGTTACCCATGCCGTGCTCTTTAGGTTTGCTACGCACATATATGAACGGCAGCTTCAGCAGGTCCGCAGCCATTACCCCATGCGCGATACCGGCAGTAGCCACACCCGCTATCACTTCAGCATCAGGAAAATGTTCCAGCACCATGTTGGCCAGTTCGCTTTTCACGAAATCGCGTACATGGGGAAAAGACAACACTTTGCGATTGTCGCAGTAAACAGGTGAGCGCCAGCCCGATGCCCAGGTATATGGTTGTTGCAGGTTGACTTGCAAAGCTTTAATTTGCAACAGCTTTTCGGCGAAATGTTTTTGAGTACTCATAACCGCTCAAACCTACGCCAATTAAGCAAGTTTATCAAACGCAGCCAATGGACGACTCACAGAAAATATCCTATAATAACAAGCCCTTAATATTGACCACTAATGCTGCCGGTTATATAGCTGGAGAGCGCGTGGCCAAGGGTTACCAGTCGTATACCGGCGCCTTTGCACGCAATTTTCGCCTTGCTCTTCAGCACCTGGATAAACCGGGAGCATTGGGTGTTATTATAGAAGATAAGGACATAGACAGTCTGTGGCAGGAACTATATAAGTTGTACGAGCCAATCGATGCAGGCGGCGGGGTAGTCATTAACGAGGATGGTCATGTGTTGATGATCTATCGCCGCGGCAAGTGGGACCTGCCCAAAGGCAAGCTGGATGAGGGCGAAGATATTGCCGATTGTGCCCTGAGAGAAGTGAGCGAGGAAACGGGATTGCAGCACCTGGAGTTGAAAGAAAAGGTATGCGATACTTATCACGTTTATTCCCAAAATGGTCAGACCCTTTTAAAACATACAGTCTGGTACAAAATGATCGGGACCTCAAAAGATAAGCTGAAACCGCAGGAGGAGGAGAATATCCTGGAGGCCAAATGGATACCTGAAAACGAGCTACGCGAAGTAGTGTACAAATCATATGACGCCATTCGGGAAGTGCTAAGCCTAAGCGGTTTTAAATGGTAGGGATATAAAATAAGAATTACATAATGTATTTTGGCGGCGATGATCCAAAATGAAACAATGCGCAAGGTTATTTTCATAGTGCTTGCAGCATTATGTCTTACGCCACTCATAACTCCGCCCATTGCGCTCCTCCTGGGTTTGCTGGTTGCACAGTTTGTGGGTCATCCCTACCTGCAACACAATAAGAAATACACGACCATGCTGCTGCAGATATCGGTAGTGGGCTTGGGATTTGGTATGAACCTGCACAGTGCTATGGAAGCGGGCAAACAGGGTATCGGCTTTACCATTACTTCCATTTTGGGGACGCTACTTCTAGGTGCATTACTGGGTTACTGGCTGAAGATCGATAAGAAAACCTCACACCTGATATCTTCAGGCACGGCTATATGCGGCGGCAGCGCTATAGCAGCTGTGTCACCAGTGATACATGCCGAAGAGGAGCAGATATCAGTTGCACTGGGTATTGTATTCATTCTCAATTCTATCGCCCTGCTCATTTTTCCGCCTATCGGGCATGCGCTGAACCTTACGCAAAAAGAATTTGGCATGTGGAGCGCCATAGCTATACACGACACCAGCTCGGTAGTGGGGGCGGCTAAGGTTTACGGGCAAGAGGCGCTGGAAGTAGCAACGACCGTGAAGCTCACCAGGGCATTGTGGATCATACCCTTAGCGCTGGGTACTGCAATGGTTTATAAGGATAAATCCAAAAAGATCAAGATCCCTTATTTTATCGGGTGGTTTATTGTCGCTATGGCCATCAATACCTATGTGCCTGCTATTCACCCGGTTTCGCCGTACATAGTGCAAGTGGCTAAGGCCGGGTTGACCCTAACCCTGTTCCTGATTGGCTCCGGATTGTCGAAGAAAACGATTCGTTCCGTCGGTATAAGGCCGTTTATCCAGGGCGTCATATTATGGCTGGTAATCTCGTCAACGGCGCTATGGGCAGTGCTTTCACTGGTGGATTAATTAACTTTTCATATGATGACCTTAACAAAGCCTCAACAGTATCTGATGTAATTTTGGTTTCAAATATTAGAAGGAATGGGCAAATTTACCCCCGTGCGACAGGTTAGAAATATGCGTCATGCTGTGGATCTTTTCAACAACCGGAAGACCTTGATGCAGATGCTGAAAGAAGTATTCAACGGTAGTTACCGTATGTCCTTTCTTTCCAATATGGCAGTGATACTAGGTGTGCTGTATGTGCTGTTTCCATTTGATGTTATTACCGACTTGATACCTTTCGTGGGCTGGGCCGATGATGGTTTTGTGATCTTCCTGATCATAAAAAGGCTGCAGAAAGAAACCCAACGCTTCAATCGATCTAAGGCGATGGGGAGGAGAGGATTCTAATTATTCCTGCTGTTGCGCACTTCGTGTATGAATACATTTATTGCGGTCCAGATAAAGCATATCAGCACAAGGACGGCAAAAGAAGGTAGCGTTATCCAATACGAAAAGAAAGAATATACGGTTGCCTCCTCTGGTCTGTCAGGATAAAATATCACATCTATAGAATCTCCTTCCTGGAAGTTGTATAAAAAGAAAGCGCCCGTAGGTTCTGTCGTCTTGAATTCGTGGATGCCGGCTTCTTCTTTTACCTGTTTAAAATACTCTGCAAACATCCGATCGCGGTTGTAGATGTTTACGGTATCCGGATCCATCCGCTCTTCCGCTTTTTTCCTCAACTCAGCGTCAGTCATTGTTTGGGGCCTGCTATATAAAGCAAACCTTGCGATGGGATATGGGACAATAGCATTTCTTGACTCTCTGGTTCTCCCGTAATAAGAGCCATAATTGAAGTTGCCATAGTCAATAACAACTCCTTTTTTGATCTCGAGATCCTGCAACTCCCAGGCCTTCATTGAAAAGAAAAGTCCGAAGACGACCACGTAACCAATAACAATCCGTTCTTTCAAAACTTCACTTCTTTCGGCACAAATAGGCTGACATTTCCTTTATTACGGATCACATCGCGCACCAGCGTTGATGAGATAGTAGAATACTCCGGTGAGCAGGTGAGAAATATCGTTTCGATATCCGGGTCCAGCATGCGGTTCATATCCGCTATTGCTTTTTCGTATTCGAAATCGCTTACGTAACGGATGCCGCGAAGAATGTATTTTGCATTCACCTTCCTGCAATAATCAATGGTCAAACCCTCGTAGCCCGACACTTCTATTCGAGGCTCGTTTTTGAATATTTCCCTGATCCAGTTGCAGCGTTGCTCTACGCTGAACATCGGCTGCTTGGACGAATTGCTGCCAATACCTATTACCAGCTTATCGAATAACCCCACTGAACGTTGTATAACATCGACATGTCCTTTCGTGATGGGATCGAACGTGCCGGGAAATAGACAGATACGTTGCATAGTTTATTCGGATGGTTGTGTGAAGAAACTGAATATCGTGGTGCCGTAATTCTTCATTTTTGTAAAACGCGGGTGCTGCTGGTAATCGTTACGGGGCGTATGCTCCAGCACAAAGATACCACTGGGCGCCAGCATGTTCTTTTCAAATACCAGCACGGGGATGTCGTCTATATTTTGCAGTGCATACGGCGGACCGGCAAATATGAAATCATATTGCTCGGAGCTTTGTTTCATGAACTTGAAAACATCGCCGCGGATGATCTCCAGCTTATCGCTGATGCCTAAAGCCTTTGAGGTTTTCTTGATGAAATCAATGTTACCCAGGTCGCGTTCTATGAGCACCAGTTCGCCTGCACCGCGCGAGGCCAGCTCGTAACTGATACTGCCCGTGCCGCCAAACAGGTCGCAGGTCTTGATATCCTCAAGGTCCATCATATTCTCCAGTATGTTGAACAATCCTTCCTTGGCTACATCAGTAGTAGGTCGCGCCGGTGTGTTGGTGGGCGGACTAAACCTTCTGCCGCTGAATTCGCCACCTACTATACGCATGAGTACAACTGTTGAAATAAATAAACAGGCGCTTTCCATGGACCATCCGGTACATCCATCTTCCCCGTGCCGATCTTCAGGTTAGGGAAGTAGCTGAATAGGTCGTGAATGCGACGCGTAAGCATATTGGTATCTGCCGCGCAGATAATGGCCAACTGTTCCTCGTCGAGGTCTTGTTGCCGGCAGAGTAGTTTTATTTGGTAGGCTACATCTTCTATGGTGCGGTACTCATGTACTTTGTGCCAGTGCAGTTTCCTGTCTTTATATAAAGTAAGGTATACCTCGTATTCTGTAAATGTGCACTGCAGTATCTGAGAGGTCTTGTAATTTTTATTGAACTGGTGTGCGGCAAAAGGCATGATCCGTGCCTTTGGGAAATAACGAATCAATATATCCCGTGCAGCAAGCTGCACAGCGAACACATATTGGGCCTTGTCCTCTCTCAGCGCGTATTCATGCACCGCCTCGCCTTTGCCAACAAAGTGCAGATCATTCAGCCATTGGGCTGCTGCATCTTCTTTATATATAGCCTTGGGTACCAACAGTTGTTTGGGCGCTGTTAAAAATATATGGCTCACTTTGCCGGTATGTGTCAGCAAGGGTTCGTTGGTAAAGTTGCGCTCAAAGAAATCCGGCCTTCCATCGAATGGATGGCAGCGGATGGTGAGCACCTCGCCCGAGCTGCTGAATCCAGCTACGTGCATGCTGTTGCCCGACAAGCATACGAACACTTTATCTACCTGCGACAGCAGGTTGCCTTTCTTATCGGCAGCATACACTTGCTTGTCTATATTGCTATTAATAATATCCGGCATAGAAACACGCAATTATAGAATAAATTTGCGACACTTTTGATTTAAGGGTGCGACCAAAAGAGCATCCGTTATTCGTTTGCACCTGTGAAAGTATCGGTTTCCAATAAAGACATCATCCGGCTGGCATTGCCCATTTCGTTGGCGTTGCTCATACCACAGATCAACTTTCTTACTAATACTGCCTTCCTGGGCAGGCTGGGAGAAACTGAGCTGGGAGTGAACGGCATTGCCGGTATCTTTTATCTAACACTTTCCATGATCGGCTACGGGCTGAGCAACGGTATGCAGGTGCAGATGGCACGCAGGGCCGGCGAGGGCGATAAACATGGCCTGGCCAAAACCCTGACCAACGGTGTTATGCTGGCCACCTTACTGTCATTGACAATGATGGTCATGTCGATGTGGCTGGCGCCGCTGATATTCGGGCTGAGCCTGCACAACAGCGAGAACGTTTTCCTTAGCGTCAACTTTCTTTATATACGTGTCTGGGGTTTGCCCTTCCTGATGATCACGCAGTTGTTCAATGCCTTCTATATATCCATCCATAAATCAAAATACCTAATATACGACTCGATAGCCAGTACTATCATGAACGTGGTGCTCGACTACCTGTTGATCTTCGGCGAGGGCGGCTTCCCGGAAATGGGGCTGCAAGGTGCGGCTGTAGCCTCAGTGATAGCAGAGGCGTTCGGTTGCGCGGTCATGTTTGGCCTGTTCTATTTCAACAGGTTAGGACGCAGTTTCCCGGTCATGAAGTACCTGCGTTTCGACAGCGAGTTGTCGCAACGTACACTAAAAGTGTCATCACCGCTCATTGTGCAGTTCCTGTTCAGCATTGGAGGCTGGCAGGTGTTCTTCATCTTCATCGAGCACCTGGGCGAGCGGGAGCTGGCCGCATCGCAGATATTGAGGAGCGTATTTGGCATAGTAAGCATTGGTACCTGGGCATTTGCGGCCACCTGCAACAGCATGGTAAGCAACCTGATAGGCCAGCGCAAACAGAGCCATGTGATACCGCTGATACGGAAAGTAGTGAAGCTTAGCTTCCTTTATGTAGTGATCATATCCATCCTGCTACTAGGGTTCTCAGATGCATTCCTGTCGTTGTACCGCGACGACCCGGCACTGGTGGCCTTCGCGAAGCCGAGCTTACAGGTCATCGTGATAGCCTCACTCATCATGTCTGTATCTACAGTGATATTCAATGGCGTGGTAGGTACCGGTAATACCATGATCAACCTGGTCATTGAGATCTTTTGTGTGGGCAGCTACCTGGTGTACTGCTACATCGTTATCGAACGGTTGCGACTGCCCCTGCACTGGGCATGGGGTTCCGAGTTCGTATACTGGACATCGCTGCTGGTTACCTGCCTGTTCTACCTGCGGTCGGGCCGTTGGAAGGGGAAGAAGATATAGCTTAGGCTTGTGCTGCCTGTACCGCGATCTCGTCCATACTGATGCCGTTATGGCTCTCATCGTATACACATTCGCCGTTCTTTATCAGCAATACCTGCGGAGACTCGTGGTGTACGTCAAATACTTCAGCGATCTTGTTGGAAACCGGGCGATAACGGATAAGGTCGAGATAATAAAACGCGATGCCGTCAGGGGTTTCAGAACGTTCCAGCCTCGATTTGGCCATCGAACTGATAGAACAGCGGGTGCTGTGTTTGAAGATGACCACCGGTTTTTGGGTGCTTTCCTGTTTGATAGCTTCTAATTGTTCTTCGGTTGTAAGTTCTGCCCAATTCATAGCTGCAAAGTTACTATTGCTGAGGCTAACAGATTGTGAAAACTGTTTATGAAACTATAGATACTTCTTAACGTTTTGTTGGCTGTTGTTGCTTTTGCCGTTATTTTCGCCCTCTCAAACAGGACATATGAAGCAAGCATATATATTCCCCGGACAGGGTTCCCAGTTTCCGGGTATGGGTAAGGAGCTATACGAGAACAACACATTGGCCCGCGAGTATTTTGAGCAGGCCAACGAGATACTCGGTTTCCGGATCACGGATATCATGTTCAACGGCACAGAGGCTGACCTGAAGGAAACCAAGGTGACGCAGCCTGCGGTATTTCTGCACTCGGTTATCCTGTTTGAAACCACGCCGGACCTGAAGCCTGATATGGTAGCGGGTCACTCCCTGGGTGAGTTCTCGGCGCTGGTAGCCAACCGCGTACTGTCGTTCCAGGATGGCCTGAAGCTGGTAGCTAAACGTGCGCAGGCTATGCAACGTGCCTGTGAGATCAATCCATCTACCATGGCCGCTGTTCTCGGACTGGACGATGCCAAAGTAGAAGAGATCTGCAAAGAGTTTACTACCGAAGTAGTAGTGCCTGCCAACTATAACTGTCCCGGCCAGCTGGTTATCAGCGGCAGCATCGAAGGCATCAACCAGGCCTGCGTGCGCATGAAAGAAGCAGGCGCTAAACGTGCGCTGGTGCTGCAGGTGGGTGGCGCATTCCACTCCCCGCTGATGGAGCCTGCCAAAGAAGAACTGCAGGATGCCATTGCTGCAACACATTTCTACAATCCTACCTGCCCTGTTTACCAGAACGTAGACGCGCAGCCTTATATCGATCCGAACATCATCAAGCAGAACCTCATCAACCAGCTGACCGCCCCTGTGCGCTGGACACAGACCGTGCAACACATGGTGGCGAATGGCGCTACACATTTTACCGAAATAGGCCCGGGCGCTGTGCTGCAGGGACTGGTGAAGAAGATAGCCAAGGAGATGGAGACCGCCGGTATTAACTAAACATCCCTCCAAACCTCCCTTCCAAGGGAGGCTTAGATATTTTATCCCTTCCGTTTTTGTTACAAAAGGCGGAGGGGATTTTTGTTGGGAGCGGCCATGGTATTGAGTTTGCGTTCAAATCTATTACAGAATGTTTCGGAATTTTCCGCCTTCTTCACTTTCAAAATTGTTGCCTTTTGTTGTCGTTTTGGGGAACGTTTTCGAAAAGAACAAAATTTTGATCTCGTTCGGTTTGTTGCAATTTGTTGTGTTTTGTTGCGAAAATGAGGCTTTCTCCATTTTTACTTTCATAGTCATAGGTGTCAAAGAGCTTCAATGCCGATTCGGCATTTAATGCAAATATACGTAAAATATTAAATAATTGTTGTTAATGGTCGACTGGTAAATATTTCAAAAACCTGACAAAAGTCATAAAATACTCCGGCAGCCGCCCGCACCTTTATCTCAGTGTACGATAGCGTCTGATTCATCGTAAATGGTAAAAAAGTGCTACCCAAGGGCGGGATTCTTCCCGCCCTTTTTTTACCACACAATAATCCCATTTCCCCTTATCATCGATAAAATAGGCAACGCCATTGCTCATTTCATGCACTTCTTTGTTGGTTTGACTGGACTGCGTAATTTGGCCGTA
>JAJNBR010000291.1 GCA_021156265.1 Flavipsychrobacter sp. | reverse complement strand
ATCCTGCCTCGTGGTATTTACAAGGCGCTGTTACAAATGATGGGTGAGTCGAAGGATACAATTGACCAGTTGATGGAAATATACGACACCCGCATCACCATCGAGCAGTTCGAAGCTATCATCAGCGACAGTGGACTGAAGGTGAAAAACAAAACACATTTTCTCATCAACCCGATATACAAATACAAGTTTGGTCTGGAGCCGCGCAAGCAATGGGAGCCGGTAACAAAGATCCCGTTCCTGCGGAACTTTGTAACCACTTGTGTGTATTATACGGTAGGATTGTAATTGCCCGTCCATATCTGCCACGAAGCTTCGGCCTGCAGGTGCAGCATTTCAAGTCCGTTCTTTACTGTGGCTCCGTTGGCTTTGCCGAGCGTCAGGAATCTTGTTTCAGCAGGGTTGTAGACCAGGTCGTACAGCAGGTGGTCTGTTGTTATAGCATTGTATGGTATCGGCGGAAAGGAGTAGATATCGGGATACATGCCCAAGGGAGTGGTGTTGATGATGAGCGTATGGGCAGCTATCAGCTGCGGACTAAGATCATCATAGGACACAACATTGGGCTCGTTGCTCCTCGACACTTTTCGATAGGTGATGCTGAGCTTATCAAGTACATATGCAACAGCTTTGGCCGCGCCGCCGGTGCCAAGAATGAGTGCATTTGAATGATGGGGTTGCAGCTTCGGTAACAGGCTCTGCTCAAAACCAATGATGTCCGTGTTGTAACCCTTAGTCCTGCCCTTACGGATATCGATGCAGTTTATAGCACCCACCGCCTGGGCAGAACTATCTATCTCGTCCAGGTATTGTATCACTGACTCCTTATACGGGATGGTTACGTTCAGCCCGCGCAAATGTGGCAGCAGCAACAGCGATGCAAGTTCGGACACATCCTTCAAGAGGTAGCTTTCATACACGGCATCAATGCCCTCATCGGCAAACTTCTTATTAAAGAATCCCGGCGAAAAGGAATGACTGAGCGGGTAACCTATGATACCGTAAGTGTCCATCAGGGATGCTAAAATAAAAAAGCCGGGATATACCCGGCTTACAAATTGTATTACAGTGATTAAAAATGATTGGTAGGAACCGCGGCGCCATTCTCCTTGTTAAGGTACAGGAAGAATGTATCTCCGCGCAGGCCTATCCTCATGGCTTCCAAAGGAAGCATTTCATTAGGTGCCAGGTTGCCGAGGTTCACATTGGCGCCCAGCAGCTCGAGGAAGTATACCTGCTGTGCTTTCTGCGGAGCTTCCCAAATGATCTTTTCTGCAGGTATCTGCGTAAGAATCTCCTGAACCAGGCCCTCGCGCACCTCACCGCTGCCGCGGTAGATACCCACGTTACCCGATTCGCGCGCTTCAGCTATCACATAAGTAGACCCTGCTTCCAGTTCCGCACGCATCAGCTCTATCCACTTGTAAGGAGGGATGATGTGTGCAGCATCTTTTGAGCCTACTTCTGACAGGACAGTTACTTCTTTAGCCAGCTTTTCTATGTAACCACATTTTTCAATATGGGGTATAGTAACAGAGCCATCTGAAACCTCTACATATTCCAGGCCGTATTCCCTGATCACATTCACGTAGTCGTCAAACTGGTTGCGCACCAGGAAGGCCTCAAACAGGGTACCGCCGAAGTATACAGGGATATCGTAAGAACGGTATATATCAATTTTTTCGCGCAGGTTGTTGGTTACAAAGGCAGTGCCGAAGCCGAGCTTCACTATATCAACATAAGGAGCGGCAACTGAGAGGAAGTTTCTTACCTCATCATGTCCCATGCCTTTGTCCATTACCATCGTAAGGCCGTGAACGCGAGGCTTTTGTGTGCGTATCGGAAGATTATTAAGTAAAAAATTCATGAATGTAAGATTTCGAAACAGTCACAAAGGTAAGGCATTCAGGCTAGTATGCGTAAAAATGCAGTTTTCGCTTGTATCTTAGCACCCAATATACTGTTTATGAAGCGTAATGTGCCAATTTTCGGGTTGATAATAGGTATCCTTTTCCCGTTGCTCGGCGTTATTATAACGTATTTCGTCAAGTTTAAAGGTGTGCCTTTCCCTGAATACATTACCTCTCTTTTTAGTAATGGCAAGCTGGGTTCGATGGTGTTGAGCCTGAGCGCCCTGTTGAATATCATACCGTTTCTGTTCTACACCAATAAACGCCTCGATCTGACTGCGCGTGGCATCATGGTGGCTACCTTGTTGTACTTCGTACTATTCGTATTGATCAAGTTCGTCTGGAACTAATGAAATATTACATCATAGCCGGTGAGGCGAGTGGTGATCTGCATGGCAGCAACCTGATAAAAGAGCTGCACAAAAAAGACGCTGCTGCCCAGGTTCGTTGCTGGGGGGGTGACCGCATGCAAGACGCTGGTGCAACGCTCGTAAAGCACTACCGAGATCTGGCCTTTATGGGTTTTGTTGAGGTCTTCAAACACCTCGGCACCATCATGGACAATCTGAAGTTCTGCAAGCAGGATATCATGGACTTCAAACCTGATGTGCTGATACTGATCGATTATCCCGGCTTCAATATGCGGATAGCTGAGTGGGCGAAGAAGAAAGGCATCAGGATAGTTTATTACATCTCGCCGCAAGTGTGGGCCTGGAAAGAAAGCAGGGTGAAGAAGATAAAGCGTGATGTAGATAAGATGCTGGTGATCCTTCCTTTTGAAAAAGAGTTTTACGACAGATGGGATTACAAGGTTACTTATGTGGGGCACCCGCTGATACAGGTAGTAGAAGAGGAAAAACAAAAGCCTGTTCAGTCACTCGCTGACAAACCCGTCGTAGCACTACTGCCCGGTAGCCGGAAACAGGAAATACAGCTGAAGCTGCCAGAGATGCTGAAGATGGTCCCGCGTTTTCCCGGTCATCAATTCGTGATCGCACAAGCACCTTCACAGCCTGCGGAGTTGTATAAGGATTTAATAGGCGATGCACCCGTTTTGTTAGCAGAAGGACAAACCTATAACATACTAAAACAGGCCAAAGCTGCACTTGTTACCAGCGGCACAGCTACCCTAGAAACGGCTCTGTTTGGTGTGCCACAGGTGGTGTGCTATAAAGGCAACCAGGTGTCGTACTGGCTGGCCAAACAACTCATTAAAGTGAAGTATATATCGCTGGTTAACCTGATAATGGATAAGCCGGTGATACCCGAGCTGATACAAGCTGACCTTAATGAGCAAAAGCTAAAAGAAGCCCTGACAAGAGCTTTGTATGATGAGCAATACCTGGCTCAGCTAAAAGCTGACTATGCAGGTTTATGGCATAAACTGGGTTCTGAAAATGCGTCGGAGAGAGCTGCAGATGAGATTCTTGCCTTAGTTTCTTAGCAGGCGCACGATCATTACAATTATTGCGAGCAGGAACATAAACAGGGATATCCTGTTCATACCATGCATGGCTTTTATGCTCATGTTTCTGGGGTCTTTGGGGTCGCGTTTGCGAATGTATAAGTACGTCAGTATCTGGTTCCACATGGCTATTTCGCTTTTCATAAAGTTAGCCAGAAATTTGGAGAAATCTGGGCTTTTCGACTATCTTTGCTGCCCCATGGGGAATTAGCTCAGCTGGCTAGAGCGCTTGCATGGCATGCAAGAGGTCATCGGTTCGACTCCGTTATTCTCCAC
>JAJNBR010000290.1 GCA_021156265.1 Flavipsychrobacter sp. | reverse complement strand
TCAGGCCAGCCGTGTTTTTGTACTGCTTCAGCCATTTTGCTGATCGGCGTAGCCAGATCCGGCGTGAACGGACCATTTACGTATGGTTCCAGATCATCCAGGTTGATCTCGATCAGCTGATCGTAGAATATTTCAGGATTGTCGTAAACTTCTTTATCAGGACGCAGATATTCTTTGACACCATCTGCAAGCATCGCGATGTCTTCGCGGTTGGTACCTTTCAGGTAGTCAGCCATCTTCGCATCGTAAGCAAACAGTGAGCAGGTAGCGCCTATCTCTGCACCCATGTTACAGATAGTAGCTTTACCGGTAGCGCTCAGGCTTTCAGCGCCAGGGCCAAAGTATTCTACGATAGCACCGGTACCGCCTTTTACGGTCAGTATGCCTGCTACTTTCAGAATGATGTCTTTTGCCGAGGTCCAGCCACTCATGCGGCCGGTCAGCTTCACACCTATCAATTTAGGCATTTTCAGTTCCCAAGGAAGGCCGGCCATTACGTCAACAGCATCAGCACCACCAACACCGATGGCGATCATACCAAGGCCACCTGCGTTTGGCGTATGGCTGTCGGTGCCGATCATCATACCGCCGGGGAAAGCGTAGTTCTCCAGTACTACCTGGTGAATGATACCGGCACCCGGCTTCCAGAAGCCAATACCATATTTATTAGATATAGAAGCAAGGAAGTCGTACACTTCTTTGTTTACTTCGTTTGCCGTAGCAAGGTCTTCAGTAGCACCTGTTTTCGCTTGTATCAGGTGATCGCAGTGTACTGAGCTGGGCACAGCTACCTGGCTGCGGCCACAGGTCATAAATTGCAATAACGCCATTTGGGCGGTGGCATCCTGCATCGCCACGCGGTCCGGTGCAAAGTTTACATAATCCCTTCCACGCTCGTAAGCCTTGCCGGCTTGTTCGTACGTGTGTGCATAAAGGATCTTTTCAGCTTGTGTCAGCGGGCGACCGATAAGTTCGCGTACCGCATTTACTTTGTCAGGGAGTTCTTGATAAACCTTCTGGACCAGGTCGAGATCAAATGCCATTGCAAAAGATATTTGGAGTTTAGTTTTTTAAAAGCGTTGCAAGTTACCGAAAATGAGATTTAAAAGAAAATGACAAGATTTATATATGAATTTGCGCCTTATATATATGGTAATTGCCAGATATGGGAAGGCGTTCAGCCGATTTTTGCTACCTTACGGTCATGAAGATCCGTAGCATACTACTGTCTGCACTTTTTACCTGTTGTGCATTTCTGATGGTCACCTACACCGCCTGTACTAAGGACAAGTGCGACGACGTAGTGTGCCAGAACAATGGTACTTGTGTGGACGGCAGTTGCAAATGCCCGTTCGGCTATAGTGGAACTAACTGCGAAATCGTGACCGATCCTTGCGTGAAGGTACACTGCAAGAATGAAGGGGTGTGCGAGAACGGTGCCTGTAAATGTCCTCCCGGTTTTGAAGGCGAACTCTGCGAACAGCTGAGCATTACAAAATACTTCGGTGTATGGATGGGGAAGGACAGCTGCTCAAAAGGCTCGTATGATGTAGACAGCCTCGTTATTTCTTCTTCGCCTGTATCCGGCAAATCTGCTAAGATCAGCAACCCGGTGGGATTGGGTCAGCAATACAGCGTGACCGGCGAGCTTACAAAGGCTAATGTGATCACCATTCCCGGTCAGTCGGTTGCCACTGGCATTACTTTAAGTGGAAGTATTACCTTCTCTTCTGCTAATAGCATGAATTTCAGTTATAAGATCTCTGGCTTTACATCAGACAGCTGCTCGGGTACCTACAGTAAATAATCATAGCTATTAAAAAGATGATGCAGATCATGGGCTAACCGGTGACCTGTATCATAACTTTTATTTCTGCATGTCGCTATTTTTGAACTGCAATACGGGTAGCATGCAGAAAGTAGAGCTATATTATCTCATCGACAAACAACTGGACGATGTGCTTGCTAAAGCCTCGAAGATCCTGGCGGGTAAGCCCAGCGATGTTGAAATAGCAGAGTTCTTTAAGCACTCCGCAGGTGTAAAGAGATTTCTCGTTCACTATGTGGCTCATAGCGGCGTGCAAAAATTTCTGAGCCAGGTGCCTGATGTCGAGTATAAGGGTTCACGTGTCTTCGACCATATTTTGTCGTTGCCTGTGCTCTCTCCACTGATCTCAAACACCCGTGTATCGCGCAGGAAGGCGCTGGAAAGTATCAAAGTAGCACACAATGTTTACGCAACCATATTTTATCTGCACCAGGCAGAAACGTAGCTTTAGGCGAAGCAAATGAAACAAAAAAAGGGTGGCTCTTGAGCCGCCTTTTTTGTATTTTCAGAATAATTTTTTCCAGGTGCGCTATTATCTCGAAACACCCAGGCTTATTCTCCGCGAACTGTTGTCAACAGACGATGAGGGCATATTCAGGCTCGATTCTGACCCCGAGGTGCATCGCTATGTGGGGCAGAAGCCAATAAAGACAATAGAACAGGCCCGACAGGTTATTGACTACATACGGGCGCAGTATGAAAGCAATGGCATAGGTCGCTGGGCAGTAATAGAAAAGGAATCGAACGATTTCATTGGCTGGGCAGGACTTAAGCTAATGAAAGAACTCATAAATGACCATGTGGACCATTATGACCTGGGCTACAGATTGATCAGGCAGTATTGGGGCAGGGGGTATGCTACGGAGGCTGCCAGGGCCACTCTGCAGTACGCCTGGGAGGTGATGCACCTGCCTGATGTATATGCCATTGCTAATATAGATAATATTGCTTCCAACCAGGTACTCACTAAGGTAGGCCTGAAGTCCCAAAATACTTTTGAGCACGATGGCGAGCCGCATGTGTGGTATGAAATGAATAATCCTTACAAATGAGGCGTTACTATTGACGAGAACTTTTTTCACTAATCTCTTCATCTATCACAGTAATTTTTGGTGAAGTTGTTCAGCTATTTTGTCTTGAGCTGAGCAGTACTATATCGAGCTCTGCCGTAAGTTCAAACCGTTAATTAAACTGCTGTACAGGTTGTAATGCTTGGCAAGAAACTGTTGTTAAATTTTGCCACGGCTTTTACATCTGCCTAACTTTATATTGACAGTTTTTTTGTGCAAAGGCACATCGAAAAATTGTCAACACCCTAATCATTTGTACACCATGAAAATCTATCACCATGAAGCGCGTCGTACAATATTGTACTGTCATTTCTATATTCGTATGTACCGGTTGTAGTGAAGGCGCGGAACGAACGCAAATGATTGCCGATGCCGAGGATGACGTCATTTTGTGCACGGAAGACGCGCAGGCCGCCAGTATACCCGCAAACATTCCTGCGGGCACTTCTCTAAGCGCATTTCAGCCAACCATTATTAATAGTCGGCAACAAGCTGGTGATCCGCCTGACGGTATGGCCTGGATACCCGGTGGTGAATTCAGCATGGGCTACTCGGATACTGTTGGTCCGAATAAACATGCAGGGATCAATGATGCACAGCCCGTTCACCGGGTGAGTGTGAGTGGCTTTTATATGGACAAAACGGAAGTAACGAACGCGGATTTTGCCGCTTTCGTTAATGCAACCGGTTATATGACGATAGCCGAAAGGGCACCTACACAGGAAGAGTTTCCGGACGCACCCGCGGAAAACCTTTTTGCAGG
>JAJNBR010000042.1 GCA_021156265.1 Flavipsychrobacter sp. | reverse complement strand
CACCCAGTGCAGATACACGTGGCGCGTTAGGCAGCCGCAGGAATTCCATGGCGAACTGCCCGCCGGTAACCTGTGCCTGTGCACCCTGCGCAAAGAAACATAACAGCAATAATGCCAGTGCAAGTGATCTGTTCATAATGCTTTTAACGTGTTATAGGTTCAAAATATTGCTGTTTGTTTCCTTAACCTGCCGACTCAGCCTGCAATGCAGCCTGCATCTTCTCAACTATAGGCTGGCTGACACCTGTGTTGGAGAAGCCGCCATCGTGGAAGATCGCTGAAGAGGGCTACGCAGAAATTAGCGCAGTCTTCCGCAGGGGCATTACCCAGCGGCGACATCTTATCGGCATAATCGTAGAATACATCGAAGCCCGATACACCTGAACCGGCAGTCGTAACTGTTGGTGATTGTGATACCGTGTTCACGCGCACTTTGCGGGCAAAACCGTAATGGTAACCGAAGCTGCGGCCGATGCTTTCGAGCAGGGCCTTGGCTTCCGCCATATCGTTGTAGCCGGGGAAGGTACGTTGCGCAGCTATATAGGTCAGCGCCACTACCGATGACCACTCATTGAGGGCATCGGTTTTCATAGCCGTTTGCAGTACTTTGTGCAGCGAGAGGGCAGATATATCCAGTGTCTTCAGGAAGTTGTCGTAATTGGTGTCGGTATAGCCGATGTTCTTGCGCACATTGGGCGACATGCCTATAGAGTGCAGGATGAAGTCCATCTTACCACCAAAATGCTCCATGCCCTTGTTCATCAGGTTTTCCAGGTCGGCAACCGAAGTGGCGTCTGCGCCTATTACCGGTGCATCGTTGCACATTTTGGCCAGCTCGTTGATCTTGCCCATACGCAGCGCTATCGGCGCGTTCGACAGGATGATCTGGCCGCCTTCTTCTACCACGCGCAACGCTGTTTTCCATGCGATCGAGCGTTCGTCGAGTGCTCCGAAAATGATTCCTTTCTTTCCTTTGAGTAGTTGATGAGACATGAACTATTGTATTTGGGGGTAAATGTATTAAAAAACTGCCAAGCGGGGGTTAAGCGGCGGTGTTTTTGTCCTGTGCGCCGCCTTGTTTGAGGCTTAACAGCAGGCGTTGTTGCGACATATCGGCGTTCTTGAAATATTGTTCGGTAAACCGGCGTGTCTTTTCTGATAAATGTGGCCAGGCGGGCAGGGCTGCTTTATAAGCTTCCCAAAGCTCGTCGCTGTTGTAGTACACTTTGCGGTTTTCCGGCATATTTGCGGATAGTGGCGGGTTTGAATATGGTTGGATTGTTACATTTTGTTGACCGAAGTGGAGATTTTTATTTGCTGCATCCGGTGTTGCCCGTTCAGTGTTATGCAGACATCCCCCCATCTTGTCTGCGACAAGATGTCCCCCTTGGAAGGGGGAATTGAGTCCATGCCTGTCTTCGACAGAATGTTCCCGGGAGTTATTCCCTTCGCTCATGAGATCGTTGGCATTAAGGTCGAGAGAGGAATTGGAGTTGCCTGAACCGGATGCGGGTGCGGGTGCTTTATAGGGTTTGGAGCCGTAGGCAGCTTCCTGTTCTTTGTAGTTGAGGAAGTAGCGGCTTTCGCCGGGGATGAAGGGGCCGCGGGGCAGGCCGTCGCCAAAGCGCATGACCTGGATAAGACTATGTGTTCCGTTGCGTTTCCAGTTCCTTTGCAGTCCTTCGTAATTTTCATCCAGCTCTATATACCGGTCTACCCGTTCGGGTGTTTCTACCGTCCATTCCTTCACTTTATCCGGATTGGCTTTTTTCCAGGCAATGTAGCGCTCTATCCATTCTGCGTCGCCGCTTTCAAACAGGTGATCGCCTATTAATATGATGACGCCCGTGACGTCGTCGGGCTTAGGCTCTACAGGATTGTCAGGCCCCGGTTTTGGAGGTTGTTCTTTTTCTTTCTTTTCAGCGGTTGTTCTCCTGCCGGTCCAGTCGAAGCCCGCTTCGAGTTTGCAGTCGAGCTCTATGGCGCGGAGTATTGACTGCGAAGGCATGTCATCTTCCACCCAAACAATTTCACCATCGAGTTTGAAGAAGCGTTTACGTTTAAGCGTGCCGAAGATCATCTGCGCCAGCACTTCTCTGCGTTTTTGTATATCGGCCAGTTGCTGAGTAACACGCCTGGTGCCTTTTTTAAGAGCCGCAGCTTTTGCCTTCGTGTGCATGTGCTTTGCATCAAAGGTTACGGCTTTGCTTATCTCCGGGTCTTGTAATAAACGGTAGGCTGCTGTGCGTGCCGATGCTTCTGTTGCTTTGGGATAAGCAGTGAGATAAGATTTGATTGGGTCGCCATGTTCGGCCATGGCTTTCACGAAGGTTTCGTGTTGTTGTTTCATGACAGGGTGATTTTATTATAGCAAATATACGTAAAATAATTCAATATTGTTATGCCGTATGCGATGTACATTTTACAATGCCGTTACATTGCATGTATTACCTTAGGAGTTACAAATAACCTACTATGAAGAACCTATTCTTACTGTCTATGATGCTGCTCTTTCACTATGCCTGTTTTGCTGATAATGTTACCCGGATCGGGAACAAGACCTACCAGGTAAAGGGCCCACACAGTTTTTGCACATTTAATAACTGGTTATGGTTCGGTGCAAACAACGGCAATTCCGGGGTGCATTTATTCTTTTCCGACGGTACTCCCGATTCTATGAATATCAGTGTTAGTGCGTTCCCCGGTAGGCTGGAGAACCTGACGGTTGCCAATGGCAATATGTATTTTACTTCAGGCCAGAAGGTATATTATGTATCGATGGTTGCCGGTGTACACGTCTACGAACTAAATACATTTTTAGGGTTGCCGCAGGTACAGCGGTTCCATAGCTTCAGAGAATACAATGGCCGCTTGTTATTCATAGTTGAGTATGCCAGCGATGCAGAACTCTATTCGATCGACCTGATGACGAATACGGTATGGAGAGTAGCCGCGCTGACTGGAAAGAGTTTTTCAGGTACTTATGAGTATGCAATTTTCAACAATAAGCTATACTTCCCGGCGGTGGATGGCGCAGGTGACAAGGAGCTTTGGGTGTCGGATCTAACCAGTGCCGGTACGCATGTGCTGACTGATATTTACCCGGGCGGCGACAGTGATCCCGCAAACCTCACGGTACATAACAACAGGCTGTATTTCTCGGCCGAGGATGCACCTGTGACGGGAACACACCATTATAAACCCTGGTCCACAGACGGCACTGATACAGGCACACACCTGTTGAAAAATGTTTTTGCTCCCGGTACTTATCCCGTTAAGTTTTTCGATCTCGGCAGCAAGCTGCTGTTTACCGTACAAGGAATGCAGCAGGACCATACGCTATACGCCACCGACGGTACCGCAGCAGGCACGGATAGCCTGGAAACAGTGGAGTATATGACTTATTCTTTTGGCTATAAAGGCAACCTATATTTCTCTGCAGGAAGCGGGACCAATCCGGTACTGTGGCGGACCGACGGAACAGCAAATGGCACGGATATTTTCAGCAACGCTACACAGAAGCCGCAGGCATTTACCGTGTACAACGACAAGCTTTATTTCAAAGCGATGGCTGCGCCGCTTAACGGCTTCCAGTTGTGGAGCACGGACGGAACGAGTATCCAGGTGCACCAGTTTCCCAAGAACAATCAAAATGGTCCCCTGGACCAGACCGAAGAGTTTTTCGAATACCACAGCGGGCTTTATTTCAATGCCATGTACGATTCGACAGGGAATACATTATGGAAGCTCGACCCATTCCCTACTAGTGTACCTCAAGTTGTCACACATGATGGAATGGAGTTGTATCCCAATCCGGCTACCGACCGCATTGTGGTGAACATGCCGCAACAGGCAGCTGCCCCGCGGCGGATGAAAGTGGAGCTGTATTCTCTTGAAGGACGCTACGTTGGCGAACTGTATAGCGGGGAATATGCCAATGCTTTGCAGCTGGCCTTACCCGAAGTTTCTGCCGGAGTATATCTTATCAACGTATCTGCCGACGGCCGGAGTTTATACCGTAGGCAACTGATGGTGCAGCAATAGAGCCGGGCTATATATGTATCAACAACGATAGGTGTAGATGACTTAACTTTAGGTTATGATGTCGAGACGCAAATTCGTTAAAGGGTCAGCGATACTGGGTGTATCGGTGGCCGCACCTTCGCTGCTGTTGGGGCAGTCGGGCATGTATTCATCAAAGAGTAATCGCAAGGTGTACCGCATACTGAATGCTGACCGGACTAAAGTAGGAACCTTGCCGGTGATGCGTGCTTTTGCGGGCGATCATCTCGATCATGTGTCACCCTTTGTGTTGTTTGATGAATTTGGTCCTGTGGACGTACGGCCCGGCAGCGATGCACTAAGAGTGGATGCACATCCGCACGCGGGCGTGATACCTACTACCTATTTCCTGGCCGGCAGCGGACACCATAAGGATAGCCTGGACTATGACTTCCAGGTGCAGACGGGGGAATACATGATGTTCAGCTCAGGCCGCGGCGCTATACATATGGAAGAGAGCGGACAGAAGCTGAAAGACGAAGGCGGTAAGATACATGGCTTCCAGGTATGGCTGAACATGCCCGCCGCATACAAACTCGACAACCCGACCACCAGCGTATTCCGCGACGACCATATGCCGGTCATCCTGCACAAAGACTACACAGGCCGCGTGGTGCTGGGTGAGCTGTTCGGTTACAAGTCTGCGATAAAAACATTTACACCTGCTTTTTACTACTACCTGAAGCTGAACAAGCAGGCCAGGCTCAACATTCCCACCGATGCCACGCACAATGCATTTATTTATGCGGTAAGCGGCAGTGTGGAGATAGAAGGACAAAAAGAACTGAAGCCCAACCAGCTGGCCTTGTACGAACGTGGACAAAGCACCATCAATCTTTACTCAGAAAGTGGAGCTGAAGTATTCTTGTTGGGAGGTCAGCCGCTGAACGAACCCGTGTATTCGTACGGGCCGTTCGTGATGAATACGGAACAGCAGATCATGCAGTGTATCAACGACTACCAATCGGGAAAGATGGGTGACCCCGGCAAGGTGAATTAACGGTTTAACATTCCTTAAACAGACATAGGCAGGCGTTTTTATCCATCATCGTAAAGGCGAAGCGATGAAGAAACGGATATTTTTTGTGTGTATGATGCTGTTGCCTGTGTTGCAGGTATGGGCTCAGGGCATAGGCTTTGAGGCCGGCCTGAACCTAAACACACTTCGCGCTACGATGAGCGGAACAGATCCGGAATCGCCTTTCAGGCCCGGCTTCCGTGCAGGTATAGTACTGGATGAGCCTTTTGGCGAAACGTTCTCGCTGATGACCGGCGTCTTTTACAGCGCACGTGGCGGCAATATTAAATACAGCAGCACCAGCGTTGATAACGGCTCTACGGTGACACAGACCACGGACGGTTATGTCCGCCTTGACTATGTAGAAATACCCATCAATATACTGTACAACATTCGCACAAAAGGTGACAACAGGTGGTTCTTTGGCGGCGGCCCTTATGTGGCGATGGCCTGGGGCGGGCTGATAGGTTTTGACCGCGTGTACAATAAAGGGAACGGCAACCAGGTGAGCACACGCGTGCTGTTGCCAGCCTGGGTAGGTTACGAAACTGATGATGATTTTACACCGCTGGATGCAGGTTTGCAGGTGCAGGCCGGCTTTGAGATACTGAAGGGCATCTATACCCGTGCACACGCATCGTATGGGTTTGTAGATATCAATCCGACACAAAACAAGATGAAAAATGCCGGCGTTGGCGTCACCGTCGGCTATATGATAAGGTGAGGGTGATAAGGTGAGAATGGTGAGAGCCCGCGCAATGCGCGGGCTCTTTTTTGTTGTCATTTGACAGGCCATATTCCTTTGAGATGCACGGTTATCAGCGATTATTTTTATATTTATGGCTGTTTAATATAATCCTATAATTTTATCGTTATGACCGGTAAACCTCTATTCTTATTTGCGGCATGGGCCTTTTGTATGCCGATGCTCCTGACCGCCGGCGAAGAACCGCGCGCCAGCACATATGGCTTTATTGAAAATAAAGGCCAGGTCGTAGACCAGGACTATAATCCCAACACGGTAGTAAAGTACTTGCTGAACACCGCAGGCTTAAATGTGCAGCTGCGCAAAGGCGGGTTTAGTTACGATGCCTACACAGCGGACCAGCCTGAAATTACACCAGGGCAAAGGCGCCATATGAAAACGGATATGCCACAGCCTGTCTATCATTTTCATCGCATCGATATAACTTTCGAGGGTGCTAACCCGGCCGCTGAGATGGTGGCAGAACAACCGGCTGCTGATTATCTAAACTATTACATCGCTGTTGGTGAGTTTAGCAACATCAAACATTTCGGCAGGGTGATCTACAAAAACCTGTACAACGGGATCGACCTGGAGTTTGTTACTGCAGCAAACAAGCCGGTAGAATATAATTTCATCGTGCATCCCGGCGCTGATGCCTCGCAGATCAAAATGCATTACGAAGGTGCTAATAAAACGCAACTAGAGAACGGGCGCATCAACATTAGCCTTGCGCAAGGGATGATGTATGAATCGATACCTGCCAGTTATATCGCGTCTACGAACAAAAAAGTAGATGTAGCCTATCAGTCTTATGGCAACAACACCTTTGGCTACCACACGGGCACTTATGATAAAACGAAAACGCTGATCATAGACCCCGTGCCTGATATTGGTTGGGGAACTTATTACGGCGGAGGTAGCGATGATGAAGGCCGGCAGGTAGAAGTAAGAGGTAGCGATGTTTACATAACCGGCTCTACAGCTTCTGTCTATAATATTGCCACAGCTGCCGCACACCAGCCATCGCTGGCAGGGACTACCGATGGTTACCTTGCACGGTTTAATACTGCCGGGGTAAGGCAATGGGCTACATTTTATGGTGGCAGCAATATAGATGTCGCGCTCGCGCTGGCTGTTTCCAGCGCCGGAGATTTATACATCGCCGGGCAAACGAGGTCGACCAACGGTATCTCGACACCGCTGTCGCACCAGGCGGCACACGCCGGCGGCTCGGATCCTCACGATGGCTTCCTTGCAAAATTCTCCAGCAGTGGAGTAAGGGACTGGGCCACCTATTACGGCGGCACCGGCATCGAATATCTTACATCGGCAGCCACCGACGCCAGCGGCAATGTGTTCGTATGCGGAACCACGTCGTCTACCAGCGGTATCGCTTCCGGCGGGCATCAAAACATATACGGCGGATGGACAGGCGATGGCATGCTGATCAAGTTCAACAGCAGCGGCGTGAGGCAATGGGCCACCTATGCCGGCGGCTCCAGCCTGGATGAAGCGAACAGCGTTGCAGTTGATCCGAGCGGTAATGTTGTGTTATACGGCTTCACAAACACTACTTCCAGCAATAACCTGGCATCGGCATCTGCCTGGCAATACTATTTTGGCGGTGGGCTATCCGATTATTTCCTGGCTAAGTACTCTACAACAGGTGTCCGCTCCTGGAGTACATTTTTTGGTGGCAGCGGTGATGAGACTCGCATAGAAGGCCGTAAAGTAGCTACGGATGCGTCGGGTAATATTTACATTGTGGGCGGTACTACATCGGACCTTGATATCGCGACACCGGGTACTTTCCAGCCAACCATCTCCAACACTTACGACGATGCTTTCCTTGTCAAATTCAATACAGCAGGATCGAGAGTATGGGGTACCTATTTCGGCGTATCGGGCGGCGAAGAACTGCTGAACGGGGTGGTGACCGATGCCAGCGGTGATGTTTACGTTTCGGGTTTTACGAATACTCCCTCCGGACTGGCTACGCCTAATGCTTATAGCACAGGCATGTCGGGTCCTACAGGCGTGTTCTTTGGAAAGTTTACTTCAACAGGACATAGAACATACTCCAGTTATTACGGCGGCGGTGGGGCCGAAGATGCGTTCGGTATATCAATAGATGCAAACCTGAACGTGTATATTACCGGTAGTACCACCTCCAATACTTTCGGCATTAGTACGCCCGGCGCCCACCAGCTATCGTTCGGTGGCGCTAATTCAGATGCGTACCTGGCGCGGTTCAACGTCTGCGCTCTGCCTGCGCTTACTGCCAACATGAGTATCACAGATGTTTCGTGCTATGGCCTGTCTGATGGCATCATCACCGTCAACATCACGAATGGTACCGCGCCTTACCAATACAAGCTGAATGCAGGTAACTACCAGCCGTCAAACGTTATGGGCGGACTTGCCGCAGGGTATTATACTGTTGCCATTGCTGACGACCAGGGCTGCAAAAATGTCTTTAATACCACGGTTGCCCAACCTGTTGCTCTCACGAAGCCAACGCTTACCGGTACTACCGTTACCGAGGTCAACAAAACTGAAACGTATTCAACCAATTCGCAACAACCGGGTGTAACCATACAATGGCTGGCAACCGGCGGCACCGTTACCAACGGCCAGGGCACAACACAGGCCCAGGTGGTATGGAATACACTGGGACAGGGTGAATTAAAAGTACGTGCAGTATCGGGTGCCTGTGTAGATTCGGCTGTCAACCCGATCTGGATCTGGCCTACTTCGGTGAACGATGTAAGCAACGAAAGCGGCATCAGGATCTATCCTAATCCTGCGACGGACAAATTATACATCACCGCTCAGCAACCTTTAGCTGCTGCAATTAAACTATATGATGGTTTAGGCAAGCTGGTGATGGAGCAACCATTACAGCAAACGCAGGGGCTGGATATCAGCTGGTTGCCGGCAGGTGTGTATAATATCAGTGTTGGTAGCTGGAGAGGGAAGGTGACAAAGCTGTAGGTTTACTTTTTGATATTTAATAAAGGCTGTCTAATGACGGCCTTTATTATATTTAGTGAGTTGTCAAAACACTGGCGGGGCAATAAACACAGGGATTTGTTCGTTCCGTTTGACCAAACTAATTTGCAGAAGATCCTGTCTTATAAAAGTATAAGCTGAAACAAATGAAGAAGAAACTATTACCCCTGCTGTTCTTATTTCCGCTTGGCGTTTTTGCACAAGATGTAAAACCGGATTCTGCTGCCTCCGAGCCTTTGAAATGGGAGGTTGGATTGAATACTGCTCTCGCTTTCATCGCGGATAATGATGTGATTTACGATGATATTTTTCTTGTAGGCCGTAACTCTTTTAGTGTTTACCGCAATTTCAGTGGTGCACAGATAGGTTTGTTGGTTGAAGGCGGATTGATGGGTGGGGGAGATAGTTGGTGGATATCGCCGCAGGCAGTGGTTAACTACAGGATACGATTTAAAAAATTGTACGCATATGGTGGCGGTGCAGCCGGGTATGTGAGGGAGCAATATACTGATGGGCTGCACGGCTCCGCTATGAATGGTTTTGTTACGGGTGTACAGGCTGGTGCTGTATATAACCTTGGCAAGCGCTTTGGCCTTAACGTTGAAGGCGGTGTGAGGTTCAAACATATGTACACCAACGTAAAAATTTATAATGATAATTTCGGGGTAGGACCGTCCTATACTACTACTGAAGTGAGAGGTCATACAGATATTTATTTCCCTGTCTCGGTGGGAGTGAGATATAAATTCTAAACAGATCAACCATAAACCTGAGCACATGAAAAAGCTATTGATCTTATTGTTGTTGCTGCCGCCAGGCGTTTATGCACAAGAGGGGAAGCCAGACTCCGCTGTTTCGAAACCTATGAAATGGGAGATTGGCGTGAATACTGCCATCGCTTTTACTACCCAACGAGGCTTCGGCGGCATTTATGACGACAGGTTTCTTGTCGGTCGGAATTCTCTAAGCATTTACCGCAATTTCACCGAGGGGCAGATAGGACTGGTGGCCGAGGGCGGGCTTTTAGGAGTAGGTGATGGCTGGTATATATCGCCACATGTTGTGGCCAACTACAAAATGCCGTTCAAAAGATTTTATGGATACTTCGGTGGTGCTGCGGGTTACGTGAGAGAAGAAACAACGGACCGTGTGTATGCCCGTCTCGACTTAAGAGGTTTTCTAATGGGTATTCAGGGAGGTGTAGTGTATGGTATTGGTCAGCGATTTGCCCTTAATGCCGAATGTGGTGTTCGCATTAAGGATATTACGTCAGTAGAGATCATGTATGATTATGTGCCGCCTCCTACCGATATTATGCCGAGAGGATATACGGATGTTTACTTTCCGGTATCGGTGGGAGTGAGGTATCGATTTTAACCGTTTCTTCTTCTGCTTTCCTTTATCTTTGCCACCGTTTTATTAGCTATAAACCATTGTAGGTAAAGAAGATGAAAAAGTTATTATTTCTACTATTGTTCGTCCCGTTTGGGGTTAATGGCCAGGAAGAGAAGAAATGGGAGGTTGGACTGAACACCGGTGCCATTTTTTCTAAACACCAGGATCAGTCAGGAGACTCGCGCTGGATATTTCGCGATAATATGTTTCTTGTCAACAACATGTCATTAAGCGCCTATCACAATTTCAACCGGTTACAGGTTGGATTGCGAGTTGATGGGGGAACAATGGGTGGACGAGACCGGTGGATGTCACCACAGGCGGTCGTTAACTACAGAATTTCTTTCAGTAAATTGTATGTCTACGGTGGTGGTGTTGCAGGGTATGTGAGAGAACAGGTTTCTCGCCTGTCTCACTATCCTGATGGAAACGGTTTTGTGACCGGTCTACATGCAGGGACAGTGATTTTTCCGGGGAAGCGCCTTGGCATTAACCTGGAAACTGGCGTGCGCATTAATCGTATGTATAGGGAGGTAGCTATTACATATCCAAATGGAGCGCCACTCGGTACCGAGAGAAGAGGTTTTACGGAAACTTATATTCCTTTGTCGGTAGGAGTGAGGTATAGGTTTTAGCAACAAGTATTCAATATTTAATGAAAGCTGTCTTTTGGGCAGCTTTTTTTGATAATGTAGTCTTCCACTTTCTTTTTCCCCATTGACATTGTTGACAGAAATCGCTCGTTTCCTGCGACACTCATATTTTTATAAACACCTTAAAATCCGCTCCGGCACTGCATTTCAGCCACTGCAAAACGTCATCAATTCATTATCAATCGTTTAGCACAATTCATGCAAAAAATCGCCGAAAACACTCATCATGACTAAACATAAAATCTCCCGATTCAGTTCCGCAGTATACCATCCCGTCCGTTTTAATCCGTTGCAGATACAAAGCACGCATAGCTTTGCTCTTGCCTATTACACCATCTGTTACACCAATGCCTTCCGGAAAGAAGCGTGATCATATTTTATTCACCATTTTAAAGGACAAATCTATGGTACGTTTTGTATTCTCCCTTCTGATCATCCTGTTCTTTTCCGAAAACCTGAAAGCGCAGAACGAAATCATCCTTTGGAAACACGAAGGTATGCAGGCAACCAAGAAAGGCAAGCCGAGCCCCACTCCTTATTATTTCCAGAACTGCAGCAACCCGCTGCTCAGCTGCAACTTCGTTGCCGGCGAGCCTGCGCAAGGCACTGTGACGTTGCATTATGTCAACGGCACCGGCGCTGCGTATCCCGCATTTAGCGCCACCGTCAATGGAGTCACGCTCAGTACGCCTGCGGGCACGCTTAACTCAGGCCCCGGCGGCTACAACTATGGTAGCATCGTGTTCATGGCTTCTGGCATGCCGCTGGTAGCGGGCAACATGAGCATTCCGGTGAGCATTGCGGGAAGCCCGGTTTGCAATGTGCTCATCAATGTGCTGACACCCGCACCCACTGGCAATTGCAGCGATCCCGGCGCTACAGTAGGATCTACCGGTTGTGTGGTATTCAACTACCGCGGGATGCAACTAACCAACACCACAGTGCGGGCAGCGGATGGTAAAATATGGCTGCAGCAAAACCTCGGCGGCTGGATGGCTCAGGATGCCCTCGATGCTACCGGGCACTACTTCCAGTGGGGTCGATGGGACGATGGGCACCAGGGTAACAGCAGCTTCATTACCGGCAGCAACACCCTGCAGGATCCGGCAGATATTCCGCTGGGCTATGCACGGTTCATCATCGGGTCAAACCTGAGCACACAGTGGTGGGGCAACGGAAGCACTACTGATACATGGATCGGCACTACTATATCGGCCACCAATGGCAAAGACCCCTGTGCGGCGCTGGGCAGCGGCTGGCACATGCCTGACATCACCGACTGGAGCAACCTGAAAGCTGCGGAGGTCATCACAGACCATACCTCTGCTTTTGCGTCCAACCTTAAGCTCTCGCTCTCCGGCTGGCGCAACATGACCGGCGGCAACGTAGTCATCTACCCCGACTTTGAAGAAGGCATCTACTGGTCAAGGACACCTTCCGGCGATGTCGGCAGCCGTGCCCAGCTCTTCTACTTTGATAGGGAGGGCAATGCCTTCATCAGTACCAGTGAACGCGGTTATGGTTACAGCGTGCGCTGCGTAAAAAACTAAACTGATGTTTTTAAATAAAAAGCCGGGCAAGGTTCAAACTTGCCCGGCTTTTTTATTATTGAAGTCTATTCTACACTATCACCCTATCCCCCACAATCTCCTTCACTGCCTCAGCTATACCCTTAGCATCGTAGCCGCATTCGCGGTGCAGCTCTTCGGGTTTACCATGCTCTACTATGCGGTCGGGTATGCCGAGTATTTTTACTTCAGGTGTATAACCGTTGGCAGCCATGAACTCAAGAACAGCACTACCAAAACCACCTACAACGGTACCGTCTTCCACCGTGATGATCTTACTGAACTTCTGCGCTATCTCGTGCAGCAGCTCTTCATCCAGTGGTTTGGCAAAACGCATATCGTAGTGTGCCGGGTTCAGCCCGTCGATGACTAAACCTGCACAAGCAGTCACTGCAAAGTTGCCCGGGTGGCCGAAGGTTAGTATAGCGATCTCTTCACCGTCTTTCACAATACGACCTTTACCAATTTCTATTTTCTCGAAGGGTGTGCGCCATTCGGGCATCACGCCTTGTCCGCGCGGGTAGCGTATCACGAACGGCAGCTTATTCTCTTCCAGCTGCGAAGTGTACATCAGGTTGCGCAGCTCCTGTTCGTTCATCGGTGCGCTGACTATCAGGTTGGGTATGCAGCGCATGTAAGGCACATCGTAAGCGCCGTGGTGCGTTGGACCGTCCTCACCTACCAGACCTGCACGGTCGAGGCAGAAGACAACAGGCAGCTTCTGGATTGCCACGTCGTGTATCACCATATCGTAAGCACGCTGCATGAACGAGCTGTAGATATTGCAGAACACACGCAGTCCGCGTGTAGCCATACCGGCGCTCACCGTTACGGCATGCTGCTCAGCAATGCCCACGTCAAAGGCGCGGTCAGGCATCTTATCCATCATGAACTTAAGTGAACAACCCGAAGGCATAGCAGGAGTGATACCCATGATAGCCGGGTTCTTTTCTGCCAGTTCAATTATTGTATGACCGAACACATCCTGGTATTTAGGAGGCTCGGGAACAGGAGCAACTTTTTTATTGATCTTACCGGTGATCTTATCGAACGTACCCGGTGCATGCCATAGCGTCTGGTCTTTCTCGGCCAGGTCGTAGCCCTTGCCCTTCACTGTTTTGATGTGGAGCAGCTTGGGGCCGGGTATATCTTTCAGGTGTTCCAGTATCTCTACCAGCTTCAGCACATTGTGTCCGTCTATAGGGCCGAATTAGCGCATTTTCATCG
>JAJNBR010000041.1 GCA_021156265.1 Flavipsychrobacter sp. | reverse complement strand
AGCAAGAACATACACCTGAGGAAAATATCACGAACGCCCTCGATGTGCTGCTTGAGCTGGCGAAAACCTATGAAGCGCGATCCTGCAAACTTGAGATAGATGGGGTAGACCACTCCGGAAATTTTCTTCTGGTCGAGGTAATGAATATTCGCTCTATCGGCCCCAATCTGGACCTGAACCCGATGGGTGACCCGGGAGATGGCGAGTTCGAGGTGGTCCTCATTTCCGAAAACCAGCGCGACAAACTGGTACGCTACATCGAGGATAAATTGACCGACGAGGAAACGGCATTTTGTTTCAGCGCGCTCAAAGCCCGGGATATTAAAATCAAATGGGACGGGATGCATATGCACGCTGATGATGAGATACTGAAAGGTGAGAAGCCTGTCAAAGTGGAAGTGTTGGTGCAAAAAAATGTACTGGAGTTCATCGTTCCCGATATTGAGTTCTAAACCTTGTTGATAATAAGTTGCGCCCTGCAAGTTACCTTTGCGCTGATTATGTCTTTATACACTACTGCAGCACCTGTTACGATCACTTGTCACAAACGTCTTACACCTTACGTGGAAGCCGAGGTTAAAGAGTTGGGATTTGAGATCGACGAGACCTTTGTCACCGGCGTACGCATTAACGCGTCTATTAACGACTGCATCGCTCTAAACCTTAATTTGCGATGTGCCAGCCAGGTGTTGTACAGCTTAAAACAGTTTCAGGCAGATAATGCTGATGACATTTACCAGGGGTTATCAGGGTACCCCTGGGAAACAATTTTGCCGGAGGGTGGCTACTTCTCCGTGACCAGCAATGTGTTGAATGATACTATCAATAACAGCATGTTTGCCAACCTGCGCGTAAAAGATGCTATAGTAGACAGGCTGCGTGACAAAACCGGTAAACGACCGTCTACAGGCGCAGAGCTGTCTGGCGCTGTGATACATTTATTCTGGAAGAATGACCATGCAGAGATATTTGTAGATACCTCGGGCGATTCCCTTGCGAGGCATGGTTACCGGAAGATCCCGGGCAGGGCGCCCATGCTGGAAGCATTGGCAGCGGCAACCATTATGGCTACCAAATGGGATAGAAAGTTACCGTTTGTAAACCCGATGTGCGGGTCGGGGACAGTGGCCATAGAAGCGGCACTCATCGCTACTGACACACGTCCCGGTGTGTTTCGCACTAATTACGCATTTATGCATCTGCAGGGGTATGATGAAAATGTATACCTTGAAGAAAGAGGCAAACTGGAAAGAAAGATAATGGAGGATACTGGCGTTCGCATTATTGCAACTGACTACAGCGACGTGGCCATAAAGAATGCGCTCAAAAATGCGCAGGCTGCTGGTGTCGCCGATCTGATCGAATTTTCGGTTTGCGATTTTGAAGCGACCCCCGTACCTGAAGGTGGCGGTGTAGTATACCTCAATCCGGAGTATGGCGAACGACTGGGTGATGTGCAGGAACTGGAAGAAACTTATTCCAGCATCGGCGATTTTATGAAGCAGAAATGTAAGGGCTACCACGGCTATATTTTTACAGGCAACCTGGAACTGGCTAAAAAAATAGGTCTGAAAGCAAGCCGCCGCATTGAGTTTTATACCAGCACTATCGATTGCCGATTGCTGGAGTACGAACTGTATGGAGGTACACGACGCACGGATACTTAGTATCTTTAAGGGAATATTTATCACTCGTGAAGCGAATAGCTGTAATACTGTCTTTTCTCCTTTTGTCGGCAGCGCTCGTTTACAGCCTTGGAAACGAGGATGCACTGACACCTGTAGCCATTCCCGTATCTAAGCAGCGTAGCGGCGATTCAGCAAAGGGTTACGAATACCTTATAACCGGAGATTTCCTGAAGAGTGGCGTGCCGTATAAATACTACACGTATATCAACGGGAGTAATGAGGCTAACCTTCTAAATCGTACAGGTAAAAATGCTACTATAGGCCATGGGTATAATGTTGTAAGGCATAAAGGCGTTGACATGGTGATCCCTACCTGCATGCAATGTCACTCCCATACGTTCGAAGGGAAACTTATAATTGGCCTCGGTAATAATTCACTTGATTTCAGTAATACAAAACAGGCAGACTTCAGTAAACAACTGAAGCTGATGAAAGCTGTATCTCCCCGACAATATAGCGCAGCCAAAGCTTTCTTTACTTCGTTCACCACCGCCTTCCCGCTCATGGAAACAGAGGTTCGTGGCGTCAATACTGCTGACAAACTGGCAATTGTTCTTGTCTCGCACCGTGATCCCCAAACCTTGAAATGGAGTGATAGCGCCTTGCTTAAAATTCCGGATGAGGTTGTTCCAACCGATGTTCCTGCCTGGTGGCTGATGAAGAAAAAAAATGCAATGTTTTACAATGGCTTTGCAAGAGGAGACTTTGCCAAATACCTGATGCTAAGTAACCTGCTTACCGTATCCGATTCGTCAGAGGCCCGGGAGGTGAGCAATCACTTTGGAGACGTGCTTACCTACATACGCTCTTTAAACCCGCCCATATATCCTCACGAGATAAGCAAGCAACTGGCAGATGGAGGTCGGCTGGTTTTCAATGAAAACTGCAGTAAATGCCATGGTACGTACGGTGCAGATGAATACTATCCCAATTTGCTGATACCAGCCTCCGTCATTCAAACTGATCCAATGCTGGCCGAGGGCGTGCAATTGAATGTACCTTTTATACAGTGGTTCAGCAAGAGTTGGTTCTCAAAGGGCGACAATGCTCCGTACATAGTGCCTTTCAATGGATATATTGCACCGCCACTTGATGGCGTATGGATAACAGCGCCGTACCTGCACAACGCATCGGTGCCAACCATCGAAGCGCTGTTGAACAGCAAGCTTCGTCCAAAGTATTGGAAACGCGATTTCAATAAGCCAGAATATGATTATAAAGCGCTGGGTTGGAAGTATACGCACTATGACGCCCCTATAACAAAGGTTACCTATAACACGACGCTGAAAGGTTACAGCAATGCTGGCCATTATTTCGGCGATTTTCTTTCTGATAGCGAGCGTGATGCTGTGATCGAATATCTCAAGACGCTGTAACCCTATCACTTTTCCACGGCCTGCTTTTTGTGGCGTTCTGTTTTAAAAAACTGACCATGGCTAACCAGGAATCATTCAATATTAGTGGAGAAAACCTTTTGAAAAAGGTGAGAGAACTTATTGACGAAGGGAATGTTCGTAAAATAACCATTAAGGACAAAAACGGCAAAGAACTGATGAGTTTTCCGCTAACCGTGGGTGTGGTGGGTGCTTTGCTGGCGCCGGTACTGGCGGCCGTTGGTGCTGTAGCTGCGCTTGTTGGTGAATGCACCATAGCTGTTGAACGCGACGAAACAAAACAAAGCAATACGACAAACGGTGCCCAATAGCACCGTTTGTTATAATTGTGTTACTGTTCTAGTCTGTTACCCGCCGGTCCGAAGCATACATGATGCCGCCAACGACGGCGAGTATTACACCGACTATCAATATCGGATTATCATACGGACAGCTGGCTGCTTTCGCAAGAGCGCCAATAATGACCACTATAATACCTGCTAATAGCGTTTTCCCGGCTGCTGTTGAAAAAAATGGTCGCATTGTCTTTCAATTTTACAGTATGGCCAAAAAACTGGTGCCAGCTGCGCATCCATTAACAAGATTTTAAAGCATGAATATTAAACCTCAGCGGTAATCGCTTGTCTTATAATAAATTGATTATCGATGAAGAAACTTATTGTAGCAATGGCCCTGTTCCTCGGTGTGCAGTCGGTAGCGATGGCCCAGGATGTACATAATCGAAAGGGCAAACATGCAAATATGACACCTGAGCAAAGGGCTCAGAAACAAACAGAAAGAATGCAGGAAGCGTTGCAGCTTACCGCTGATCAGAAAAAAGCGATCTACGAATTGAATCTGCAATCGGCTAAAGACAGGAAGGCTGCCAAAGGGGAAGCCCGTGAAGCTAATAGGGAAAAATTCAAAGCGATGCATGAGCAAAAAGATGCACGGTTAAAATCTATTCTTTCAGCCGAACAGTTTAAAAAATACCAGGCAACGAAAGCTGAGCGAATGAATAAGATGAAGAATAAGCGTGCTGAAAATAAAGGGTTGAGACAAGGTTAATAGTGAGTAGTGTTTTGTTTCGTTTGCAACGGGGATGCTATGCATCCCCGTTTTGCATACTATTTGCTTTTGAGCGTGCGTAGCGTAATTGAGTAGCGGGTTGCCTTAACGGGTGCTATGCTATGTTGCCAATCGCTGCGAGCTGTGCCTGTAATGACGTATAGGGATCTTCTTGCCACCGGTAATGCGATGATAGAACTGCGACCTTGCTTCTCTTTCTCATGTGGCCGTAGCCGGAAGGTACAGTCAGCCATTAACGAGATGCCTGCTATAAGATCGAAGGGTGGGGCATCGCGGTGCCAGTTAATGACAGATCCCGCCGGGTATTCGGTCAATAGGATCTCTTTAAAGTCTTCGGCATCAATTCCTATCTGTATCGCCACTTTCCCGATCAATGGCTGAAACGCCTCGGGTATCGGCTTGCCCTCGGTCAGCTTCTTTTTGTCAAAGCTATAATCGTATCCAAAACTGGCAACCTTTCGCCTGGCTTCAAAACCCTGGAATAAAAAGGTATGCAGATCAGTTTTTAGTAACTCTTCATATAGCCGTAATTCTTCTGCCTTGTCTATAAAGTCCGGGTAGTAGACAAATCCCGAAGGCCACTTATTTTCACCAGGAAATAGTGTATTCATCACTTATTCATTATCAAGCATCCTGATAAACTCAGATACGGCATTGTTAGTGTCTTCATGCCGTTCCATTTGACCCATATGACCTGAGCGCACGGTGAATAGCCTGCCATTGCTTACCTGCTGACTGATGTGCTGGCTGGCTTCAGGTTTCGTAAGCCGGTCCCGGTTGCCCGCTACCACCAGCGCCGGCACTTTTATCCGGTATAACCATTCCTCAACTCCCCATCGGAGCATAGCCAACATGCCCCGTGCAAACACTGACGGAGCTGTTTTAGCAGAAAGGAAAGAGGCCATATTCAGCTGACGCCAGGTTTGCCTGCCCGTAAAATACAGGAACCGCATTGCCAGGTGGTGCGTGCCATTCAAAAAACTCAGCCATCTGCATACCCTGAAGAGGGGTGACAGGATAATGAGTAAGTAGCATATCGGCGTCAATACCGGCCGCCGTAGTATGGTCATCAATCCGCTCAGGGGAGAGGTACGCACCGGATTTATGTATGTTGTGTGCTGCAGGATCACTGCCTTTATCTCAATAGGATGCGCGCTCATAAATCTTCCGCAGTAGGTCTGGATGATCATACCCCCCATGCCGTGACCCCATAAGATCGCTTTTTGTGCTCCTGTATGTTTGATGACGGCGTCCAGGTCATTGGCCATTTTTGTAAGCGAGAAGTCTTTGTTTTTGGGTCGTGACGACCTACCCAGGCCGGGCAGATCGATAAAGATCAGTCTATAGTCTTTTTCAAAGAACTTTCGTTGATAAAACCACTCACGGCTGTCTGAATTCCAGCCATGTATAAGTATGATCGGCTGTCCCTCCTCCGGACCGTAATAGTCGATGCGTATTTTGGTGCCGTCGGGGCGCTGCAGGTAGTCGCGCTGGCGGGTACGCCACAAGTTAGGTCGCCTGCCGTTTTTTCGCCACCTGCTAAGCAGCAGCGCTATCGGATACTTGCCCAGCAACATGAAAGCGGCTATGCCTGCTGCCCAAAACAGGCAGGTCAGGGGATAGACCTGGTTTGTCATATTACGGTGGGTATACCACTCGTAAAAGAGGTATCCATCGACTGCCACAAGCGCAAACGAGGCCAGGTCAAACAGTAAGAACCATAATATTGCGAATGGCATTTAATCCTGCTTTACCATCCTGATTATAAACTTGTGCCACACTTGCGGTTATAAGCAGCTTTTCAATTTTGCGGACCGATTTTGTTGTTTTTTGTTGTCATTTTCACACTGGGCACGTTATATTTTGCTCTGCAGATAGAAGAGCACAGCAGCAACAGCAAAGACAAACATCAGGTTACCGAGTACGCTCAGGAAAAACAGGGATATGAGCCGTGCGAACATCCCGGGCACATATACGTGGCGGGTGGCCTGCCGGTAGGCAATGGCCACGTAGGTCATCAGTACGATCAATTGCATCCCGGTAATGTACATGGTGCTGCTGCCAGGGATGTGATAGAGTAGCGATAGAGCCAACGAAAAGCACAGCATGCCGGCGTAAAAGAAACCATTCATTACCAGGTGCTCTGTATAGTTGTACCTGAGCATTTTGAAAATGTCTTTGCTGGACTTAGCCATGACCGGAACTATAATGAGCAGCGCCCATTTAGCCGTTTTGCCCAGGAACTCAACAATGCCGGGTACGGATTCATCGCCTAAATAGATATGGATAGGCCGGGTAACCAGCGGCGCCACCACAAAAAGCCAAGATCCGACCAACAAAACCAGCAGGGTAACCAGGCTAAAATGCCCGACACGTTTACCTGCTATGTATTCCCGGGTAAATTTACCGGGACGTGTCAGAACATGCCTGAGCGTTAGCAAAACACCTTTATCCAGATGCCAGATACCATGCACCATCTCGTGCGCTACGAAATGGGAAGCAGAAAAGCGGTGCGTTGAAGCCTTCTGGCCGCATTTGTAGCAATAGGCACCTTTCAATTCGGCACCGCAGTTGAGGCATTGTGACGTATCGGTATGCATGATAAGATCAAAATACGCAATTCCGTAATTGCGGTCAATGGATCGGTTGTCTTTTGTTCATTAAGCCCCTCGGTTGTTACCGCTAAAATATCAAAAATTAAAGCGTACACCAGCAGAAACATCCACGCGCGAAACGCTCTCACGTTGGTCTTCTTCAAGTTTTACGCGCTGGCTCATTGCATTTGTTTCAATGTCATAATAGTTCAGCGATCCCAACATGCCTGATATTTCCACGCCAACGTAGATGTTTTGATGAACAGCGAAGTCGCCGCCAATGCTACATACCAAACCCAGGGTGCTGCTTTTCATCTTGGATTTACCTACTAAGACCACATTGTCGGTATAGGAAAGATATCCTATCGATACCGTAGAAATAAATTGGAAGAATTCGTTTTGCGAAAGATACCTGGAATTGAGCGCCGGGCCGATGTAATGCATAGAAATGTCGTCGCTCATTGTTACCACCTGCGACTTTTTGGTTAAAGGGTCGGTGACTAATACGTTACTGGCTGAATTGGATGACCCAAAGCCGGAATATTTGATACCTAGTCCCAATGAGCGGGTTAAAAAATAGGAAGCATCTGCGCCATAATGATAGCCTGATTTAAGTCCCTTTATGTAAGACCGGAACTCAGGTGGAACCTGGTCACTTATTTTGGCGGTTCTATAGCTCCAGCCGCCTTGCAAGCCAATGCGGAACTTTGGATAATCGTCCGAGCCAAATCCCCGGTAGTGTTGTGCGCGAGTAGTGTTGAAGCCTGCTACTAAGAAGATCAGGATAATTAGTTTTTTCATAGTTGTGTTTAAACGTAACAGCAAGGTAGGTGGTTTTGTCGTAATAGTCAACAGCAGCAGTGGTCTTCGTTGATTTTGTTGCGCTCTGAAAAGTCTATTTATTCGGAATGAATAAATGCAAAAATACATAAAAATGTATAGTTTTACAATTCTATTTTTTGCTTCTGGATAATGGGAGTGGGAACGTCCTACTCCGGCAGGTTATTCTCCTTTGTAATGATTTCTTTGACAATGCCATCCAGCTCGTAGGCTGCTGATCTGATGCCTTCCATTACCGTTTCATTGTCAGGATCGGCATAGTCGTCAGTATTGAAAAGTTGCGACAATCCCAATATAGTAGCTACGGCACCGCGCACTTCGTGCGACTGGACGTAAGATATCTCATGAAGCAGCGAACGCTGTTTTCGTATGTTTTGCTCGTGTACCTGCAGCAGCGTATGACTTTGATCCTGTTCTGCTTTCAGCGCCTGATTCGCCTTCCTGTAGTTAAGAAACATTGTAATGGCTGTGCCGGCTACCATCAGCATCAACAAAAGGCAGATGGTGTAAACAACCTGGTCACCCCGGTTGTCCGAAAGTTCCAGCTCTTTGCGCCTGAGCTCGCTTTTTTGTAACTGGAGATTTTTATCAGCCAATGCCAGTTCCCGCTCCGTATCCAGCCTTGCTATACGTATTTTGTTTTCGGCTGAGTAGACGGAATCTCTAACTGCCAGGTAGTCTGCAGTAATCTCGTAAGCTTTCCTATGTTCACCCTTCAAAAAATATGCTTTGGAAAGGGTTTGACTAAATTCTATCAACGAGGGTATATAGCTTGTTTTTTTGCATAGCGTCACTGCTTCCTCAAGGTAGCCGATCGCTTTATTGAGCGGCACGGGGTTGCTGCCGGCCATTTTGAACCACGTGAGGCCGATGTTGCCCGTGGCAATAGCAATGGTGCCTTCATTTCCCATCGCTTTGCTTAGTTCCAGAGCTTTGTGCCTGTAGCGGAGTGCGTGCATATAAGTTCCGAGGTTGTCGTATGCGTCACCGATACACATAAGCACGTTCGTCTGCGATTTCCTGTTACCTAGTTCTATGTGTTTTTCCAGCGCGGTAAAAAAATACCCTAATGCCTCTTTATATTTTCCCGTGGCATTTAAAACCATCCCAATGTTGGCCTGCACCCGCGCCATGTTCAGCCGGTCGCCTGTTTCCCTGTAAAGCGCCAGTGCAGATTCGTAATAAGTATTTGATCTTTCATAGTCTTTCTCCTCAAAATACAGGCTGCCAATGTTGTCGCGAACCATGGCCGTGCGCAGTTTGTTGTCTGTTGTCTCTATTGTTCTCAGGGCCTCAAAATAATACTCCAGCGCTTTAGCATTATCACCCTGCACCGCGTGAATGTTGCCGATATTGCACGTAGTGCTGGCAATATTTTCTTTAAGGCCCAGCTTACTGAATAGTTTCAGCGCTTCTCCATATGCGGTCAGGGCAGCTGGATGATTTGACTTTGCTTCGTAGTTAACGCCCAGGGTGTTATAAGCAATTGCTATACCTTTCTGCCAGCTTATATTACGGGCAAGTTCCAACGCCTTGTTGCTGTAGATCATGCCTGTGTCGGGTGCTGTAAGATGGTATGCATAACCAAGGCCGTTCAATACGCCGACTTTGACACTGTCCTCCAGTGATCGTGCCAGTGCTTTTTCAAGCGAATCTATCTGCGCCCTTCCTTGTGCGTTGTAGGCAAAAACCGGCAATGACGAAAAGACTACCAGCAATAGCGTAAAAAGGTATTTCATCCACTTATATATGAGGGTAGTGAAGGTAACGGATTAATCCTGAATTTGTTAGCGTTTTACGCGGAAAATATTGCCACATTTTCGCAAGGCGGATCTCAGCGGTTTATTCGTCTTTGAGGTGCAATAAAATAAGTGTAAGAACCGTGAAACTGACAATTCTTTCTGCACTTCCCAGGCCATTCCACGTGGAGCTCTGCCACATGGCAAACCATTCACCTCCTACCACTTCAAAGCCAAGGAACCAGAGGAGTATGCCAATGATGAGCCCTGCGATCGACCAGTTCTTGGCTGCATTGAAAATAACACCTCCTGACCTGAGATTTTTTGCCAGCATCCAGCTTCCCTTCAGGCAGCAAAATGCCATCAGCGCTTCCATAAGTATAATGAGCAAATAACCTGTGTGAAACAAAAAAGGGCTTTCAATGCTCCGGTATCGGATATTGCTGTCTGGAAAAATGGTATCCATCTTCATCACATGCTCCACGAAATGGTAGTTGGTATAGTAATCAGTAGTGTTGCCGATCACTATCAACAGCGACATAATGCCTATGGCAAATACCGAGACAGCTTTGGCAATGCGCAAAAGATGGTTGGTTGAATACATGGCCGGGTGTTTACTGGCTATCGAAAAAATAATAATTAATTCCGGGTTGTAACAATAATGCAACAAAACTTGTTACAAACCCTCCGGTGCGGCGATGTTTTTTGTTACAAACGGGGGGCTTGCAAAAAGCGAAGTACTTACCTGTAGCTGCCCGCGCAGCCAATCTGTGTCAATCTGTTGCCGTACCGGTACCCCTTGGCGGTTTTGGCTGCTGAGGTAACGGTTAATTTTGCTTTGCTGCCGGCGAATGATATCGTCGTGCGTTGGCCATGTGTAGCCGGCCTCCAGCTTGCAGTCCAATTCTATCGCTTTCAATACTACGAACGGGTCAAGATCTTCTTCAGCCATTTCAATACGTCCTTTGATGCGGATGGCACGTTGCAGCCTGATCTCTCCGCGAATGATGCCTGCAAGTAAAAGGCGCTGCTCATAAATCGACACCAGTTCGTCGGCCAGGCGTTTTCCGGCAACAAGCTCCAGTTGCTGCATGGCGCTGCTGCGCGCTTGCTGCAGTACCGGTTCTATACGTTGCCTGATATGTGCATACGTAAGCAACCGGTTGGCCGCTTTACGCGCCGAAGAGGGGGAGACGCCGGGATAGGCTTCTGTATAGGCTTTGATCTTATCGCCATGTGCCAGCATGCCGCGGATGAACACTTCGTGCTGTGGCTTCCAGTAGGGTTGTCTCATAGTTTCAAGGGTTTATGGTCTACTGCAAATATACGTTATTTTACGTTTTTATGTTGTTGTCATCGCTGTTTGAACGGATTTAGGCAAAAAAACTGAATAAAAAAAGGGTGTTTATTCTGTTTTTTTTCTCTCACCGGGAATGTAAGTTTGTTAAAATACTTTGCTATGAAAAGAATATTTGCAGCTTTCGCTTTGCTTCTTGTTGCGCCGCTGTGTTATGGGTTCAATCCTATTGCCCATATGCTGCTGGCCGACCACGTAAGGAAACAGCTTCCGCCGCAGAACGTCTTTAAAAGAAGCATGGACGTTTACCCGGAAATAGCACGTATCGGCGCTATCGGTCCTGATCTGCCTGCTTCCAGTGTTTATTTCTATGGCATGAGCCTGTTCCATTATCACAGGGTAGGCAGCTTTGCCAAAGCCATGCTTAGCGATGCCCTTGAACCATTGAAACACAAAAGCTTTGAACAGCTGGACAGCAACGAGATTGCTTACCTGGCATTTGCCGGTGGTTGGATTACTCATATCGGCGGAGATTTTGGTTCGCACCAGCGGTTTATTTACCCGATAGCAGGTTTTTACCTGGCTGGTAATCATAAAGAACGCACAGCGCATAGCGACAATGAAGAATATGCGGACGGCTATTTGCTACGTACTTATTTGCCGGCAGAGTGCAGCGGTATCATGGCGCAATACAATGCGGGAAAGATAAAGGCGGACAAGATCTACAAAAAAGTGATGGACGTAATGATCACAGGCAGAAATATGAAACAGATGGAGGCCATACAAACGAAGACAGACGTCCTTATCCGCGACCTGCTAGACGACCCGAGGGCCAAATACCTTGGTGTGGCAGAAAATGCCGTTAAATTTAGAACGCTAAGCCCGCGCGTAATGGATGTAGACCCTGCTGCTTTAGATACAAGCCACCTCCATGCTTGTGCTACAGATGTAAAGGATAAGAAAAACGCCCTGATAGAAAGTGCCTTTGCATATGCCAAAGAGTTTGCCGGCCAGATACTGGATGATGCCGGCAATAACAATTTCGATAGAATATCTGATAGCTGGAACCTGGATGTGGGGCCCGATGGTACGCCTACTTACACTGTTGAGCTGGCTTTTGATGAGAAGGGATTTTCGGGAACAAGGAATGATCTCTATATCGTTCTTACGAATAAGAAGAACCAGGCCGATACTTTTCAACTCATTGAAGAAACCGGCGTCTATAAGGCGATGAATATGATAAAGAGCGAGAACCGGGCATACCGCCAGTTCAAGTGGTCGGGCATGCGTTATATGTATTACATATACCCGGAGGGCCCCGCTGGCAGAGGCTGTGCTGACCGGCAGTATGGCACCGGTTGTCCGGACCCAGGTTTATTCAGATATAACAAGAGCGACCTGAAAGGTTTTCGGGTGTATGTAAAAAGGCGGGCCTTTGGTGATTCAAAACTGGTAATAGCCAGCCTGGCTGTTTATGCGAATGGTGAAAAGATCTTCAGCTTACCCAAGGAAGTCCCGGTGACGCTTAATGCCCGCTCGCGCGAACATAACGTTTCAAAGTTTTACCCGGTTGAGTTGCCCGGGGTGTCGGCCAAACGATAGCGCGGAAATAAGGACACATAAAAAAGGCGTAAAGACGAAAGGCGGGAACATCCCGCCTTTCGTCTTTGTCGTTGCAATCTTATTCTACAACAATTGCTTCGGGAGCGCTGATGACACCCAGCTCCTGCATTTTTTGCTGCAATTCCGGATCGGCCATGAATTGCGGCAGAATAGATGGATCTACTACATTGAAAATGATGTAGACATTACCCGGGTCGCCGGCTTTTTGTCCTACAGAAATAAGATTGATGCCTGCGCCTGCGCGGCGTTGTTCATCTGAGTCAAAACCTGTTTTCCATGTTGCATAGTCTGCAACCCGGTGATTTACGATTAGTGTGGCCATGTCTAAGTGTTTTGAACAAGGTAGTCGAGACTTATTTGTTTTCTGCTGTTTTTCAATGCTTTAACGAGCCGTTAGCAATAAGCTGTGGCACCGGTATTATGCCGGCGCCACAAAAAAATTATAGGGATGTAATGGCCGAATTCTATGGTGTTAAGATCACCCAGCCACTCACAAAGTCGTTGTCGTTAATAGCGGTGACAGAGCCGTTATATATACAGAAGCCGACCTCATAAGTGCCGGGTGGCAGCACTACAGTTGCCATTGCCGATATGTTGTGTCGTTCCGTGCCGATCTCGCTAACTAAATACCCGCTGCCATTAAAAGTAGTTACCGGACCTGCACCCAGCTGGTAGCACAGGTTTGTCTGGACAGTTATAGGTCCGCCGGCTGAAAGACCCAACGCTGCATTGGCGCAGCCTGTGATCCTTGTGACAGCTGCTGTTACGGTAACTGGTGTTGTAGGGCCGGCAAAAACAAAACCAGTGCCACTGGCAGCTATAGTGCCGATGCTGCCAACAAATGGTTTTACCGTCATCACACCCGGAGGGCCCGGATTTTCAGAATGGAGCGCATAGGGTACGCTGAGCAATTGCGATGCGCCCAGCGGAGTATAACTGGTGCCGCCTGCAGCGTCTATTTCTACCAGCATCCATTTTTCGCCGGTTGCCCATACCACGCTGTCCATAGTGTTGCTATCGGCAGTACCGCCGCCTACCGCGAGGTTAAATAATCCATACCCGTTTGTGGATACGGTATGTGTTTCCCGGTAGCGCAATTCGCCGGTGGCGCTGTCGTTCATTACGCTCAGCCTGATGCCCAGCGATTGGTTGGCCAGCGGCGCTCCGCTGTTATTGCGGGCTATACCCTGGTAGTTGAATTTT
>JAJNBR010000040.1 GCA_021156265.1 Flavipsychrobacter sp. | reverse complement strand
GCTTCGACGCGCATATCCCCTGGGGTAACAGTACAGCCACTTTGCGCTGGAACCATCTGTTCAACGACAAACTGTTCCTGAACACCACCGCTGTTTATAACGACTACAAGTTTGCATTCGAAGCTGGCCAGAACGATTTTGAGATAAAGCTATCATCGGGCATACGCGACTATAACATGAAGTCCGACCTCGATTATTTCACCAGCTTTAACCATCATTTTAAAGGTGGTATCGCCTATACTTATCACAAGTTCATTCCTAACCAGGTTTCCGGCCGTGCAGGCTCTACTGAGCTGAAACCAGATAATGCACTGATAAAATATGCGCATGAAGGCGGCGCCTATATTTCCGACGATTTTGATCCTTTCAAATGGATGAAGGTAACTGCAGGTGTACGCTATTCATGGTTTGGACAGGCTGGTCCCTATACTCAATACAAATACGACGTAAACCAGAAGAAAACAGACAGCACTGTATTTGGTCCCGGCGACCTGGTGAAAACATACGGCGGCTGGGAACCCAGGTTGAATATGAGGTTTACCACCGGCAATAGCTCATCAATCAAAGCCAGTGTAGCGAAGGCCTACCAATATATCCATCTGGTATCTAACAATGGCAGTACACTGCCAACAGATCTTTGGGTACCGAGTACCTTCTACGTACAGCCACAACAGGCATGGCAATATTCACTCGGCTACTTCCGCAATTTCTTCGACAATATGCTGGAGACCTCTGTTGAAGTGTACTATAAAGACATGAAAAACCAGATCGAGTATCGCGAAGGCTATGTGCAGAATTCCATTCGCGATCCGGAACTGGACTTTGTATACGGCGATGGTGAGGCTTACGGAGCAGAGTTTTTTATCAATAAAACCAAAGGCAAGTTCACGGGCTGGATAGGCTACACGTTATCGTGGACTTACAGACAATTCGAGGATCTGAATAATGGTGAGCGTTACCCTGCAAAGTACGACCGTCGCCACGATATCTCGGTGGTCGGCACTTATCAGTTGACTAATAAATGGACGTTCTCTTCAGTTTTTGTGTTTGGTTCCGGTAATGCCATCACACTACCTACTAACTACTATTTTATTGAACAGACCATCGTACCGCAATACAGCAAACTGAATGAATACCGGTTATTCCCGTACCACAGGCTCGATCTGTCTGCGGTCTATACACCTAAGCCTAAAAAGAAAAAGCGTTGGGAAAGCAGCTGGGCATTCTCTGTTTACAATGTGTACAGCAGGCAGAATCCTTATTTCCTTTACGTTGATACCCAAGGTAGCGTTGCAGAAGGTATCGAAGCAAAAGTGAAACAAGTCTCGATCTTCCCGATATTACCAAGCATCACATATAATTTCAAGTTTTAATAACGAAAGGCGCCATCCAGGCGCCTTTTCGCTTCAATCTGACAATCTGCATTTCGTATCTTAGCAAACGAAACCGCTGCATGGAACTCGAAAAGAATGAATGGAAGGCCCTGAAACGCGCTATCAGCGAATGGGAGCAGCAGGGAAAGATAAGCCATGATCAGGCTGGGGAGTTGCGCAAGTCAGTACTGCTGAAACGTAACGAACGCCAGCAGATAGCCCAGTATTTTTTTATTGTTGCTATCTCCTGTACCATTTTGGCATTTGGCGCCATCTTCATTGATGAGAAACTCCTCGAGAAGATCAAATCCTATTTTGCTCTAAGCAACGTAGTTATTGCGCTGATTTCTGCGGTACTTGGAGGGTTATGGTTTGGTTTCGTTAAAAAACGACGCGAACACTACAGCATACCTGCATACGAGGTATATATGGTGCTTGGTGGACTGGTCTCGCTTGTTTCGCTTGTTTATTTCTGTAAAGACATCGGTTTTGGGGCATCACACAATGGGTTTCTGATTGTTGCTTTCGTCGTTTTGCTTGCCGAAGCTATCGTTCTCTATTCCCGCGCATTGTGGATCGGTGCTATTCTTGCACTCATGGGATGGTTTGGCGCATTTACTGAGTGGCAAAGCGCCAATAACCTGTTCCTGGGGGTGAACTACCCCATGCGGTTTACTATGTTTGGCGTATTGGTAATTGCGCTCGCTTTTCTTCAATCGCGCCTGCCCAAACTGTCGTTCACACAGCGTATTACGTATATCTCAGGTCTCATCATTTTCTTTGTGGGTCTCTGGGGCGTATCCATTTTCGGTAATTTCGGTTCCCTGGAAGAATGGGCTAAGGTGCGTCAAACATATGTGTTGGCTTACTCTGTAGTGTTTGGCCTGACAGCGGCTGCCGCATTTTATTTTGGTATTAAATACCGGGATGATGCTACCCGAGATTTTGGCGTGTTTTTTCTCATATTAAATCTCTATAGCAGGTATTTTGAGTTCTTCTGGGACGCAATGAACAAAGGCATGTTTTTCCTGGTGCTGGCAGTTTCTTTCTATTTTATCGGTCGTCAAATCGAAAGGCGAAAGAAAAGTCGTAGTGTACGCAAGCCTGTTTTATAGGTAATACGCTATCGTACCGCTATTTTTGCAGCTCATATGGCGCGTTATTTCCTTGAGGTTAAATATGACGGCACTGCATTTCATGGCTCTCAGCTGCAGGGCAAATTGCCTACAGTGCAACTAGCCATAAACAGGTCCCTTTCTACTCTTCTGCGAAAGGAAGTGATATCTTTTGGCGCCAGCCGTACTGATGAAGGTGTGCACGCTTTATGCAACTATTATCATTTTGATCTCGACGAACCGCTGCATCCTGCATTTCTTTATAAATTGAATGCTATACTTCCGCCAGCGCTTTCGGTGAACCGTATGTTCCAAACTAATGATCCGGATTTCAATGCCCGTTTTGCAGCGACCAATCGTAGATATCGTTACAGGATATACGCGAAGAAAGATCCATTCTTACTGCACCGTGCATTGTATTTTCCTTATCGGCTCGATACGGCGCTATTGCACGAAACCGCAGCCATCATAAAAGAGTATACCGACTTTGAGACCTTTTCTAAGCGAAATTCCCAAACAAGAACCTTTAAGTGCACTATTTTCCAATCATACTGGGAGGAACACGAACATGAGCTGCATTACGTGGTGGAAGCGAATCGCTTTTTACGTGGCATGGTACGGGGGCTCGTAGGAACTCAGCTAAAAGTGGCGCGTAGCCAATGCGACACCGTTGCCTTCCGCAATATTATTGAAGCGCGTGATTGCACCAAAGCAGATTTCAGTGTGGCTGGGCACGGACTGTATTTAGAAGATATCGCGTACCCCGAGGGGTCACTGATTGAAGTAAAAGATTCCCGCTAAGCAAATAAGCCTGCTACAAAATAGGCGGCAACTGCTGCGGTGGTCCCCATCAGTATATATCTGGCAGCCGTAACGACCAGGTTTTGGCTCGTGTATCGTGCTTTAAGAAATCCAAAAACCAGCAAGCAAAGAGCCGTTATAGCTACAGATAGCCTGAAGCCGTCTTGAACTGAGGAAGTAAAAAAATAAGGCGTCAACGGTATCAATCCGCCACATGCGTAGGCAAGCCCTATATTGAAGCTACTGCTTTTAGCCCTTGCAGCGTCAAATGAAGGTGACAAGCCGTATTGCGCAGCCAACTCTTCCCATTGTTCCTGGCCTTGTTTGGTTTCTTTTGAGATGGTGTTGATCACCTCGGGCTCCAGCTCAAGTTTAATCATGACGTGCAGCTCACGTTCTGTGTCATGATCGTATTCCTGCTTAGCGGCGTAGTAGCTGCCGAGGCCCATAGCGACGGAGCCGACTGCAACTGCTGCCAATGTCCAGCCAATTATGACCAGGTTGTTTTCGGAAACTCTGCTAACGGCGACAGCCAGAGCAAAAGGAATGACCAGGCCATCAGAAAGGCCAACTATCACGTCAATTAAGGGTTCCGCAACCGTATGTCGTCCCGGTATCTTACTCATGAAATAGCTTGCAGGCTTTTAGCGACGATGCTGATGCAGTCATCCATTTGTTCGCGAGTTATGACGAGTGGTGGTGCGAATCGTATTTTGTCGCCATGAGTTGGCTTTGCAAGCAGGCCGTTGTCTTTCAGCTGCAGACATAGATCCCAGGCTGCGTCTTTGTTTACATGGTCTATCACGATAGCATTTAATAAACCTTTGCCGCGCACAATCGAAACATGTGGATTGTTCAGGGCTTTAAGCCGGGAACGCAGATGTTCGCCTTGCTCCGCAGCATTTTCTGCCATTTTCTCGTCCTTGAGAACCTGCAACGCTGTTATGGCTACTTTACAAGCCAGCGGGTTTCCTCCGTAGGTTGAACCGTGTTCACCGGGTTTAATAGTCAGCATGATCTCATCATCGGCTAATACAGCCGATACCGGCATTGTACCACCCGACAGGGCCTTACCAAGTATGAGTATGTCCGGTCGCACATTCTCATGATCGCAGGCCAGCATCTTACCCGTCCGTGCCAAGCCGGTTTGGATCTCATCGGCGATTAACAATACATTCGCCTCCCGGCACATCGCGGCAGCTTTACTTAGATAACCGTCATCAGGCACTACTACCCCGGCTTCGCCCTGAATGGGTTCAATCAGAAATGCAGCCACATTTTTATCCTGCAGCGCGGCCTGGAGTGAAGCGATGTTATTGTACTCCACCACTTCATATCCTGGCATGAAGGGGCCAAAATTGTTTTTTGCCGAAGGGTCAGTGCTAAATGACACCACATTTAGCGTGCGGCCATGGAAGTTATGTGCACAAACCAGTATTTTTCCCTTATTCTCTTCAACACCTTTAATCTCGTAAGCCCATTTGCGAGCCAGTTTCAGGGCAGTTTCTACGGCTTCCACACCGGTATTCATCGGCAGTACTTTATCATAGGCAAAGTAGCTGGTGATGTATTCGCAATACTCTGCCATAACATCGCTATGAAACGCCCGAGAAGTAAGCGTCAGTTTTTGCGCCTGCTCCATAAAGGCGGCAAGGATCTTTGGATGGCAGTGGCCATGGTTAACCGCGGAGTAAGCAGATAAAAAATCGTAGTACTTCTTGTCATCCACATCCCACACAAAGACACCCGATGCACGGGTTAATACCACCGGTAAAGGATGGTAGTTATGCGCTCCGAAACGTTCTTCCTGATCAAGGTATTTACGGGTAAGTGCAGATATGTGGGAAGTGCCTATCATGTAGCGAATTTACGTGTTTATGGCTGATTTTCGACCGCCGGTAGTTCTACTGCTTGGTATTCGCTCAACTTATCGAGCTCCAGAATAGTTGTTGAGTTGTCTTCTGAACGATGAAATGCCGGTGTGAATTTTGCGCTGTAGATGATCTCTGAAAAAACATAAGAAGTACGTTGCTGAACGATATTTGAAAAGTGATCGTCAAACCCTTTTATGTGATAAAGAAATTCAAGGTCAGCAGCACGCATGTCGTTGTAGCTCATGCCGTACAGTGGACTTTCTTGATCTATCACGTGTACCATCGTCCAGCTCAATGCCAGGGAATTGATCTTTTTTATTTCCAGTGGCAGCTCGAAAAACTGGCGGACTTTTTTACCATTAACGTTAAGGTGCATAGACAAGGTGACTTGGGCCTCAGCATCGGCAAGGTGGTTATCCTTGTAAGTGGCTATCCGTACCATAATGGCACGTTGACCTTTATGTGGCGACACTAACAGATTTTTACTGAACATGATGTATGCCTTAGGCCGCGTGAAGCGTCCATACAGCAAGCCGGTCACCAGCGCAAAAGAAAGGATACCGATAAATGACTCCAGTGAGGCCACAATGTTCGCACTTAGGCTTACCGGGCTGATGTGGCCATAACCAACCGTTGTTAATGTCTGCGAGCTGAAAAAAAATGCCTGTTGAAAACTGTTCAAAAGGTTTTTGCCATCGTGTGTGCCTGCAAGGTTTTCGATCCCAATTAATATATAGATACTTGCAAAAAGCAAATTCATTATGGTATAGAACAAGAATACCGAAAGCAGGAATTTCCAGCGACTTAATCTAAGCAACATATGATAAAGGCTGACCCTTTTCCAAAAGGGTATACCAGTTTTGCGCAGGTTGATCGACCCGTCTTTATTACTCAGGCGGCCGCCTTCAGTATTGTTGCTGGTACTGAAGCCTGTATTGTCAATGTTTTTAAACTTAAACTTCTTCGGCTGAGGCATGTTTCTTTTTTTCGATCATCAGCTCAATGTACAGTGACACCACACATACGAATACCAAAAATGAGCTACCTAAAACCAGCACAATTTCAGGTGAATATTTTGCCGCGAAAAAATAATAGTACGCTATAAAGGAAGTAGCAAAAACTATGAGTTTAACCGTCCAGCTGGCTACTGGAATGAGCTTAAAAGGTGAAACCCCGAGTTCCCGTCCTGAATTGTATAAGTAATAACCAGCCTGCAGGTAACTACTGATCACAAAACTTAAAGCTATACCGGGAAAACCCATTGTCAGGTATAAAGGATACATCAACACCAGTGCTAAGGCGAGGTCGTAAATAGCGCCCTTGTTGATGATATCGCCGCGGTGGCGGTTTTGCAGGATGGTGGTAAAACTGTAGGTCTTCAAAGGCATCGCGAGTATAGCCATAGCAAATATGGGTACCGACTGCAGGTATTTGTCGCTAAGTAAGACAACGAATAGTTGCTCACGAAACACCAGGAAGAAAAAGAAGAGCGGAAAGACAATAGACGACAATACTTTGCCAGATCTGTTCACAACCGACACTGAGTTTTCTACGCTTTTTTCATGATCGCTCAAGCCGGCAAGTTGCATGAGGGCTGCACTTGCAACGGCACCTAGTAGCAATGGGAGAAATGGGATTTCAAGTGAGCCATTGTAGTATATGGCCGATAGTTCTTCCGTAAAGACGATCGTAATGATGAACTTATCGATCCATCTAAATAGTATTTGAGAAATATCGTACACACCAAGGTGCATCCATAGCTTTTTAGCGCTTGCTGAATCGTAATCGCTATTGTGCGCCGGCATGGTACCCATTGCCTTCCTAAATGCTATGCATACGACCAGTAGCTTGGTAGCAGTCAATATCAATAGTATGCTAAAGAGTTTTTCGATACTCCAATCTTGTGCAAGTACTAACCAATGACACGCACAAAACAGAACCGTATAAATAAGGTTTGAAAGAACCAATACATTGAACCGTCGGAAATTAATCAGCAGCGACTCAAGGATAACTGAGAGCGAATACGCAACAAGAAATGCAAATGACAGTAACCAATTAAAGTTGTCAGCTTGCATGATAGCCAATGCCGCAGCACAAAGGCAAACCCATCCAAACACGGCCAGTTTCGATCTGATTGAAAGGCTCTTTACCATAGCAACCACCAAAGCGGGCTCGTAGGTGACCAGAAAACCCTGCAAACCAATACAGGCAACAGTACTTAAAACTTGTAAACGCACCCAAAACTCCTGGTATATACCATACTCTGCCCTATCGAGGTAGCGGGAGAAAGCGATAACGATAAGAAGATTGGCCAGCGAAGGAAAGAACCTTACGAGGAAAATAAAAAGTGAATTGGTAACAAATGAGTTATTCCCTTCCTGCTGCGAAAGCTTCACATTCGGTTTTGTTTAGTTGTTTGATGATCCTTGCTGGGTTACCTGCTATAACGCAATAACCCTCCGGAAAACTTTTTGTAACGACGGCGCCTGCGCCCACAATTGTAAAATCCCCCAGCTTTACCGACGGTAGTACAATAGCGCCCATTCCCAGCCAACAATAACTGCCAATATCTATACCCTCTGCGGGGGTGTATTCATCATTGTTTACGAAATCATGGTTGGAGGATACCAATCCCACATTGGGTCCTATATTGGTGTGGTCTCCTATCCTGATTCCGTTATTGGCATTAATGTATACCCCTGGTGAATCACCGGGAAAAACATTCTTTCCACGAGTAATGCGCTCCGGGGAATGGATGGTGCTGGTGTGATGAATGGCCCAATTTACACCTGAATTCTGCCGTAGCAATTTCCTGAAAAGGAAATCAGTGAGATAGAAGCCTATACTCATTTCCTTTCTCAGGCTCAAGTTCTTCCGTATGGTATCGGGTAATCCCATATTATTCTGCAGGCAAATTTGGTTTTCTGCCTCTAAATAGCTGAACAAGTACAAATGCCCCCATTCCAAGCAAAAGTATATTGCTGATCAGGGTAATTGTATTACCTGTTGCAAAGCTTTTAGGCCTGAAATGAAATTCGATCTTATGATTGCCGGCCGGTATTTTGATAGCGCGCAACAGGTAGTCTACACGTATTATGTTTACCTGTTTGCCATCAACGTACGCTTCCCATCCTTTGTCATAGTAGATATCGGAGAAGACAGCCAACCCGTCTTTGCTGTTGTTAGATTGGTATTCTAGATCGTTCAAACCGTATTTGGTAAGGTTGATACTGGCCGCGCTGTCTTTTCCAAAAGCATAGTTGTTTATCTCTGACCTGTGACTCTCCCTTACGATAGCTACGCTTTTTGAATTCCAGGGGTCAGCGACAACGGTTGTATCGCCAAGTCCTGCTGCCTTCATCGACAATATTTCCTCGTCAGCGGTTTTAGCCCAATGGATACTGTCTACAAACCAGGCGTTACCGTTGGCTGTGTTGTTTACCTGTGCGACCGGGTTATTCTCACCCGCGTTATAAATGATGTATTTAGTGTTGAGCATGTTCAATACTTCCGTATTGAATGACTTGCTCATGTGTACATCTATCAGGTCCTGGTATACTTCCATTTTTGCCGGAGAATAGCCACCGATAGCCTTGTGGAAATAAGACTGCATGGCATCGTTGTACACATTCCTCGACAGATCGAGCACTCTGTAATAGGGGTCTTTATCCTGCAATATCTGCTGATCTACCGGACGAGGCTGAAACAGTGCTTCATAGTCTGATTCATCCTGGTAGTTATCTTCGTTAAGGTAATTATTAGCCACCGGTAGCAGGTCGATAACAATCAGTAAGCCAAGTCCTGCAGTGAGGATCGATGTGTTTATTTTTTCCTTGACAAACGCCCATATCAGGCCGCCTGCCAGTAAAATAAAGACAGCACTTCGTAACCCGCTTTGCATAGCAAGATCAGCGCGATCTTCTTTCAAAGCCTCGATCAACTGTTGCGGATATTTCGCTTCTGTCGGATTAGTAAAATCAAAGAACATACTTCCTCCAACACCCAAAAGAAGGCAAAGACCGGCGGTAATGCCGAGTGCTATCTTTAATTGTTTGACTAATTCCTCTTGAGATACTTTTTTACTTATTATATCTTTTAAAGCCCAAATGCCAAGCAAGGGAAATAAAAACTGGGGAATAATAAGCGCTGTAGAGGGAGCCCTGAACTTATTATAGAAAGGGAGATTATCGAAAATGAAATAATTGAATGCCGGGAAATGCCTGCCCCACGACATCATGAAACCGAGGATACATGCTGCAAGTATCCACCATTTATGATAACTGCGTATCACCAGTAAACCCAGCACAAACAAGAAACAGATGATCGCACCAAAGTAAACCGGGCCGGCCAGGAATGGTTGCGGACCCCAATACAACGGAACCGCATTATATCCCGCACTCGACAGGATCTCACCTGCTTTGGGCGCTTTTTCGAGCGGTTCACTTCCTGAACCTCCATACAGGTCCGGTATCAGAATACAAAAGGTTTCACCAATACCATTGCTCCATTGAAAAGCATAGTCCTTATCGAGACCACCGCCTGACTTGGCTTTTTCTGTATCGTGGTTAAAAGTCAGTTCGCTTTCGCCACCACGCATGGTAGTTTTCGTGTATTCCTGTAGCGGCAACATGCCGGCCATGCCGGTTGCAAATCCTGCGCCAAAAGCAGCAAGGCAAACTGCCGATGCTATGAAGAAGCGCTTCAGCTGTCCGTCTTTAAAGGCCTGGATAAAAAACGCGATCACTGCGATGACCATTACCAGCGCGAAATAATAGGATATCTGAAGGTGTCCTGTGCTGTTGAATAGTGCAAATGAAATTCCCAGGAGTACCCCACCCACCAAATAGTCGCCCCGGTATGTCATCAATACTCCGCTTAACACCATAGGCATGTAGGCCAAAGCCAACATCTTTGTTTCATGACCGGTAGCAATGATCTCGATATTATAAGTGGCAAAAGTGTAAGCGAACGCGCCAATGGCTCCGAGCCATCGGTTCACGCGCAGTGTGCACATCAGGATGTAGAAGCCTAACATTGCCAGGAAGAAAAAATAAGACGGTTTAGGCAGGACTTCTGTAAAAAAGTTATGAATATGGCCGATGAGGTTGTTTGACTCCGGAATGTAAAATGTGTAGGTAGGCATACCACCAAACATGCTGTTGCTCCAAAGCGTGTTTTCGCCTGTTTTTTCATGCCATTCGCGAGCTTCCTGTGAAGATGCTTTCCACGATACATTGTCGCTTGCCATCAGTATCTGACCTTTGAGGGCCGGGTATGAGTAAAAAAGAGAAACTACAAGAAACAAGCCTATGATAGCGGCATGCGGTAATAGTTTTTTATAATCAAAAGACTGCATACAGTTTATTTAATGGTAGCAAAAATAGTTTTTCCGTCAATCGTTCAGCACGCAATAAACAAAATATGTCCGTGTTTTTCAATTTACTAGCTCGTACGTTTGTCATCACTTCTTCTAACGCAAAACTTATCAAGAATGATATATATGTAGGCAGCGTGGTTGCAAAAATGTACTTTTGCGCCTGCTTTATAGCTAACCAACATGTTATCTAAAGATCTCCTGCTAAAGGCTTACCGGCTGATGATGACAGCCAAAGCAATGGCCGATATATACGATGCTAACCGCCAGGTTTGCAAGTACGTTCATAGTACGTCGCGTGGACATGAGGCAATACAGCTTGCAACTGGCTTCCTTTTGCAGCCTTGCGACTATGTCAGTCCCTATTATCGCGACGAAAGCGTCATGCTCGGCATGGGTTATCGGCCCTACGAGTTGATGCTACAATTGCTGGCTAAAGGCGACGACCCTTTTACAGGCGGGCGGGCTTATTATAACCACCCTAACATTCGCCGCGATAACTTTCCGAAGATCATACACCAAAGCAGCGCTACCGGTATGCAGGTTATACCTACTACGGGCGTTGCACAGGGTATACAATATATCGAAGAGCAGAAGCTCATCAACTATCCCACTCCGCCTGTTGTTATCTGCTCATTGGGCGATGGCAGCGTTACCGAAGGTGAAGTATCAGAGGCGTTCCAGTTTGCCGTGCTCCACCAGTTGCCCATCATTTACCTGGTGCAGGACAACGATTGGGGCATCTCTGTAAGCAGTGACGAGGCACGAACAATGGATGCCTATGAATATGCCGCCGGCTTCAAAGGCATGGAACGTGTACGTGTCAATGGCAGCGACTTTGCTGACTCGTACAAAACCATGGAGTACACCATCAACTGGGTACGTAAAGAGCGCAAACCAATATTGGTACACGCTAAAGTTCCACTATTAGGTCACCACACTTCCGGTGTGCGTAAGGAGTGGTACCGTACTAACGACGACCTCGATAAGCACCTCCTCGATGATCCCGCACCGAAGCTGCGCAAGCTGCTTCTTTCGAAAGGCATACCCGAGTCGCAACTTGACCAGATAGAAGCCGAAGAGAAGGCCTTTGTTCAAAGCGAGTTCGAAGCTGCCGTTGCTGCTAACGACCCAGATCCGTCTACCGTATCCGACCACGTGTTTGCTCCCAATCCCGTGACCGAAGAGACAGGCACGCGTACACCACAAGGCCGCGACAAGGTGGTGATGGTGGACGCCGCGCTGCACGCCGTTGAAGAGATACTCCAGGATTACCCCGAGGCCCTCTTCTATGGCCAGGACGTTGGCCGCAGGTTAGGCGGGGTGTTCCGCGAGGCTGCTACGCTGGCCGATAAGTTTGGCGATAACCGCGTATTCAATACTGCCATACAAGAAGCCTACATCATCGGTTCTACCGCCGGTATGAGTGCCGTAGGCCTCAAACCAATAGTAGAAGTCCAGTTTGCCGATTATATATATCCCGGTCTCAACCAGCTTGTTACTGAGATCAGCAAGAGCTGTTACCTGAGCTGCGGTAAGTTCCCCGTCTCGTGCATTGTGCGCGTACCGATAGGCGCTTACGGCGGTGGTGGTCCCTACCACAGTGGCAGCGTGGAGAGCACCCTTGCCACTATCAAAGGCATCAAGATCGCGTACCCAAGTAACGCTGCCGATATCAAAGGCCTCATGAAGGCCGCCTTCCTCGACCCTAACCCGGTAGTGATGCTGGAGCACAAGGGCCTGTACTGGAGCAAGGTGCCCGGCACCGATGACGCCAAGATGGTAGAGCCCGACCGCGACTACGTATTACCTTTTGGTAAAGGAGCCGTGGCATTAGAGGCCGACCAGGAGGCCATCGGCAATGGCGAGTCTATCTGTATCATCACCTACGGTATGGGCGTGTATTGGGCTAAAAATGCCGCTAAACAATACCCGGGCCAGGTGGAGGTGATCGATGTACGCACCATTTTCCCATTAGATGAAGAACTCATTTTCCGTACGGTAAAGAAGCACGGTAAGTGCATCGTACTGACGGAAGAGCAACTGCGCAACTCGTTTTGCGAGGCGCTGGCCGGCCGTATCGCCCAGACCTGCTTCCAGCAGCTGGATGCGCCGGTACAGACCATTGGCGCCCTCGACCTGCCCGCTGTGCCCATGAATATGGGACTGGAGGCCGCGATGTTGCCCAATGCCGATAAAGTCGCTGAAAAGATAGGGTGGCTGCTGAATTACTAGAGCGCCCTACTCTTCTTTCAATGCTTTAAGCGCCTCTTCCAGGATGCTGTCCTTTCCCTGTGCTTCTGCCGCCGGGTCTAACTTTTGCGGATGCGTGGGCGGTACGCCATGTATGATCGGCATACCATCTCCCGTAAGCAATAACGAGTTGGGATAATGTACCCGCCAGCCATTGGGCAGTTCATAACCTGCGGTTAGTCCTGCATAACCCAAAGTGGTATCTCCCATTACTCTTACGCCTGAAATGGCTCTTGCGCCTGAGGCAAACAAGGCCGCATTGCCCCCGTTGTCCCTGTTGGTGAGTACGACTATACTTCCGTAAAACCTGTCGCCCATGCTTTCTTTCAGCCACACATCCCTCATGGGTGTGAACTGGTCGTGCTTTGGGCCGTTCTTATAGGCTACCTGGTAGATGAGCGAGGTCGTATTCAGGAGTTCGTCGGGGATGTCTATTTTGGACAGCAACATAAACATGTTCTCTATTTTGCCGCCTTTATTTCCGCGTATGTCTATCACCGTTCCCTTCCGTACACGCTGCTCGCGAAACCTGTTGATCACTGCGTCTACATCTGCCTCGGTAAGGTCTTCATCAAAACTGTTGTAGTACACGTAGCCTATCGAGTCAATGACTGTATGAATGAGCGGGCCGGTCTTTTCGTGTTTGGCCAGGTAGGTACGGTCCAGCAACGTCTTATTAAAATTGGCGGCATACCAGTGCCTGTCGTCGCGGTGGGTTTGGGTAAAGCCCGCATCCAGCACTATTTGCGCATCATCCA
>JAJNBR010000289.1 GCA_021156265.1 Flavipsychrobacter sp. | reverse complement strand
TTCCCGCAGAAAGGTAAAGACCGCCACCGCACTCGACAAAATATCTGAATAGTACATGCGCAGGTTTAGTTTCATACTATTATTATTATTGGGGTTTAGTGCACAGGCGCAGGAACGACTCAGTTTGCAGGATGCCATAGCCCGTGCGCTGGAATACAACTACGATATACGCATAGCTGATGTGGCCGCCGACCAGGCCTCTGTCAATAATACCTGGGGCAATGCAGGCGCGCTTCCTAACCTTAATGGCAACGCCGGCGTCAACGTGGCCAGCACCAACTCCGAAATAGAGTTTGCCGATGGCCGCAACCAGGAACGCAAAGGCGCACGCTCATTGGCCTACAACGGGGCGGTCTTGCTGGACTGGACCCTGTTTGACGGCGGCCGCATGTTTCTCGTGAAGAAACAGCTGAACATGCAGGAAGCCTTGTCGCAGGTGCAACTCAAAGAGCAGGTGCAAAGCACGGTATCGCAGGTGATACGCGCCTATGCCGAAGTAGTGTGGCAAAAACAGCAGGCAATAACCATAGACACCGCACTGGCGCTGGCCGCCACACGTATGCTGCTCTCGCAGGTGAAGTTTGAAACCGGCACCTCGGCCAAGGTAGATTACCTGCAGGCCCGCGTGGACTATAATGCCCGCCAGTTCGATTCACTGTACCGGGAGGCTGCGTTCAACAACTCCTTCGCTACGCTCAATGCACTGATGGGTACCGACCCCTATGCCACGTTCGAAGTAGACGATAGCCTCCACACTGATACTACCCTGCAACCAACCGACCACACACGTCTGCAGGACCTGAACCTGACACTGGATGTAGCACGGCGCAATGCAGAGATATCCAAACTCAATTCCAGGATCGCGAAGACTTTTTACCTGCCAACGCTCGACATGAACGGAGCGTACAACTACAACTACAGCAAGAGCGAGAGCGGCTTCTCCATATTCAACAAGAGCAGTGGCCCCTCGGGCGGACTGAATCTTTCTGTACCCATCTTCCAGGGGGGCAACATCAGGCGGCAGGCACGGGTAGCTTCGCTGCAATCGATGCGCGACCAGCTGCTGTACGACAGGCAGAACACCGAGCTGGGCAGGCAATACCGCACCGCATGGCGCAACTACGAAGTGAGCGTAGACGCTTATCGCCTGGAACGCCAAAGCATCATCTATGCGCGCGAGAACATGAACATACAAAGGGCACGTTTCCGTGTAGGTATAGCCACCACGCTGGAAACACGCGAAGCCGAGAACGGCTATGTGCAGGCGCTGACCCGGTTGAATACCGCAGCTTATACACTCAAAGTAAACGAGACCATCGTGCGCGAACTGGAGAACCAGCTGGTGCGCTAGTACAGATCTTTGAACGCATCGTACACCGCATGGTGCAGGATGGTTGCATGATCCTCATCGGCCATGTAGTGAAATGTTGTCTTAAAGCCTTTGTTCTCTTTAATGATCTCTGACAACTTCTTTGCATCGCGCTCCATCACTTCACCCTCTTTGCCCACGACCAGGTATATGTTGGTATTCTGGGCAGCTTTTGCAAACTCGGGCTTTTGTTTCAGCAGCGATTCCGCATCCCACCAGAGACTGGGACTAACGATGATATAGTTATTGAACAGCGCGGGCTTTTTATATAATACTTCTGTAGCCAGCAAACCACCCAGCGATTGCCCAATAAGTGTTTTGGATGAACCGGTGCGGTAATTCCGCTCGATGAACGGCTGCAGTTCCTGCTCTATGAACGCAATGAATTTTTCAGACCCTCCCGTTGTAGGAAATGCCGTTTTATCCTTTTCCACTGTTGTTGGAAAAGTAAAATCGCGCTTGCGGTCTATGTTGGCAATGCCTACAACTATAGCCGGGGGCATCAGCTGCATCATGTTGAAGAACTGCACTAATCCTGCGATGTGCAGAAAATCTTCGTTGGCCGAACCATCGAGCAGGTAGATAACAGGATAGTACACCGTATCGCTTGCTTTATACCCATCGGGCAGGTAGATATTTACCGTACGGGTTTCAGACAACTGGCGGGATGCGATCTTATGAACGGCGCCCATTACAAACGGCGCATTACCGGGTGCATCTTCAGTAGGCGGTTGGGCGAAGGCTTTGGAGGTCAGAAGGCTGAGCGTCAAAAGCAGTAGTAGGTTTCTCATAGTCCTTATTCCAATATCAAATATAGGAAGGCCATGACAAACGGGTGTTAAGGCTTTGCCAATACATCCTGTTTTTCACCCTGTTTGCGGGACTAAATACGAATAGTTTGCAACCACGCCGGCGGCTGAGTTGTCAGGTTGGCGATGATTCGCTGCGCTTCCACAGCCGTCGCCGCCTGCCGGGGTTTGTTGAGCTGCGGGTCCTGCGTATCAACAACGGGTATAATGAAAGGTGTTCTAATGCGAGGTGAGTGATTGATCAGTTCCTGCTGTGCTTCAACCGTTGAAGCATTACCTGTTTCCGTTGGCGGCTCTTGTTGTGTATTGTTGTGCTTTGTTGCGTTTTCCTTTTCATACGCATTTGTCATCCTGTTGTCCATGTCTATGGCTTTCAACCTTTCTTTCAGGGTCGGGATCAATACCGCCGTACGCTGCCCAGGCATATCATATGGCGGTGGTTGCACCATCCATTCGCCTTCAGCTATCTGCGCCAGCAGCTCCCGCTTGCGCTGGGTAGTAAGCACCTCGCACAACATTTGGGTTTTCAATTCTTCCTGTACTTCTGCATAGATCCGTTCGTGTACCGAGCTGATAGCTTCAGCTACCTCGGGATTTTTCATCAACCTGTCGGCGGCAGATTGGAGAGAATGAGGATTGTTTGACCTGGGATTGTAAGCGGCTTTATACGCTTCTGCCCTGTTGCCATGGCGCAACATCTCGCAGACAAAGGCCTGTTGTTTGGGATTCATGGTACTGTTTTTGTGGCAAATAGGATTGCCGGGTTTATAATTATAGCAAATATACTACAATTTAACACAATGACCAAATTAAATATACAAATAGTAAATCCGCTTAACTTTAATTCATGGCAAAACTGACAGTTATAAAAGGTGATATTACCCTGCAGGAAGTAGATGCCATAGTAAACGCAGCCAATACCTCGCTGCTGGGTGGTGGCGGTGTAGATGGCGCTATACATCTTGCAGCCGGTCCCGGCCTGGTGGACGCCTGTAAAAAATTAAACGGATGCGCTACGGGAGAGGCGAAGATCACTGAAGGATTTCGGTTGCAATCACAGTATGTTATACACACTGTCGGCCCGGTTTGGCATGGTGGCAATGACAATGAAGAACTACTACTTAGTAACGCCTACCACAGCAGCCTTAGCCTGGCTGTCAGGTATGGCGTCCGGACGATAGCTTTCCCGAACATCAGCACGGGCGTCTATGGCTTCCCGAAACACCTGGCTGCACAAATAGCAACAGAAACGGTGCAAAGATTTGTTGATGAACATCCGAGTGCAATAGACGAGGTGCGGTTTGTTTGCTTTGATGAGGAGAACTACAATTTGTACAACGACCTCATAGCATGATATTGTTTTAGGAAATAACTTCAGAGGCCATCATTAAATTCATTCTCAGTCTAAAATGACAAGTTATCCTTCCCCTCCGTTGGAGGGGTGTAGGGGTGGGTGACTCCCGCCGAGAAAAGTCGAGGTGCTTGATCAACTCATGTCACGTCGACACACCCCGCTCACGCACAAGAGCCAATGCACGCCCCGCCATCGATTAATAATTCTCTATTGGCATGGC
>JAJNBR010000288.1 GCA_021156265.1 Flavipsychrobacter sp. | reverse complement strand
ACAATTGTTAGAAAAGTTCTTCAAGTATCGTTTCAAGCTCCGATAATATCATAGCTGTTGCGCCCCAGATAATCGTACCATCTGAAAGTTGATAGGCTTTCACATTCCTGATAACTCCGGGCATAGCCGGAGAAACGACATCTGTCATCACTTTTCTTTCAGAGTGAAATAATTCGGCAATCGAAACTTCCATGATATACCTGACCTCCGCCTGGTTAATATTGTAAACAGGTTTTTCTTTCGCAAAGGCGACAAAAGGATGTACCTGGAAATTGCTGACGGGTATATATAATGGTGTCAATTCGCCTAAGATGTCCACATCGGCCGGCATAATGCCTACTTCTTCCTGAGCCTCGCGTAGCGCGGTGGCTTTCAGGTCGGCATCAATTGGATCTTGTTTGCCTCCCGGAAAACTTACCTGACCGCTGTGTGCACGACCATCTTCTGTTCGTTTAATGAATAATAAGTGCAGTTCATCCTCAACCGGGAAAAGAAGGCTCATTACAGCGCTGGGCCTTGCGTCTGAAGGAATGACATCCGGCATCGGCTTAACCCGGGCAGCCATCCGTTCCTGCCCGGTTCTTCCCGGTAGTGGCTGCCCAAGCCTTTTCTTTAGCCAATCTATTTGTTCCAGATGATCCAATGGTGTGTCTGTTGCCGCTAAGTTAAGCGTACATCGGCACTTCCAGCAGCAGTAAGTCGCTGTCTGCAGTTGCAGTTATCTCTATCTTATCGGTACCGCTTATGCCGATTGCATCCTTTTTTCCCAATGTTTTGCCATTTACCGTTGCGCTGCCGTTGATCACAAATACATATGTGCCTTGCTTATCGCTATGCAAAGTATGGTCAACAGATTTACCATGCTCCAGGTTGGTGCGGTATATCCATGCGTCTTGGTGGATCTTCAATCCGGGGTCATTATTTTCGATTGGAGATACCAATGTCTGCAACGTGTTAACCCTTTCACCCGCATCAAATACCGTTTGTTCATAGCGAGGGGTAACATTCCGCTTATTGGGGATTATCCATATCTGCAGCAGGTTTACCTTTTTATCCCTGTTGTGGTTATACTCGCTGTGAGTAATGCCGGCACCGGCGCTCATTACTTGTACTTCATTAGGATGGAGCGCCTGCTTATGTCCCATACTGTCCTGGTGTTCCAGAGCTCCTTCCAACACGATGGTGATGATCTCCATATTGTCGTGCGGGTGTTTACCAAAGCCCATTGCTCCTGCTACGATATCATCATTCAAAACACGCAATGCTCCAAAATGTACTTTCTCGGGGTCGTAATAACCCGCAAAACTGAATGAATGGTGGGCATCAAGCCAACCATGGTCGGCGTGACCGCGTTCATTAGCCGGGTAAAAAACCGTATTGCTCATAAATCTATTTTAACTGTTGTAGATACAATAATTAATCCAAAATTACATCTTTTTTCATCGCTGGCCAGTTGCAGACGCTTATGCGGGTATTGATGGAGGTAATACAATAGTTAAACAAATGATAAACAATAAAATCGGTAAATTGGGCCCAAAGAACAAATTATGCAAAGGTGGTACCGATACCTTATCGTGCCGGCAGTTGTGCTGTCAGCATTTAACAGTTTTGCACAACAATCAGATACATTGCGCCGTCGCGATGGTGAAGGACGATACTTTGTACAAGTACGATCCTATAATTTGGTAACCGATGAGGGATATCTTCAAAATAATCTTCCGGACGGCGTATGGACGACTTATTGGCATACGCAGTTTCCTAAAATGATTACCACTTACAAGCTGGGTAAGAAACACGGCTCTATGATCGGTATCACGCCAATGGGAAAAATTGAAAAGATCGAAAATTTTAAGAATGATAAGCTGGAAGGGCCGTCCAGGGTGTATAACGAAGAAGGTACTATTTTAGAAGAGGCGTTGTATTCGGAAGGGAAAAGACACGGGCCTTATACTAAGTGGTACCCCAACGGTAAAAAACAGGAAGAAAGCAGTTTTGTCAATGATCAAAGAGATGGCAAAGCAGTTTGGTATTTCAAAGATGGCACGAAAGCTGCTGAGTATTCGTATCGCGATGATGTAATTGATGGTGATGCAGCGACTTACTTTAATAATGGCAAGGTGAGTGCGAATGGCCCATACGTTAAAGGGAAACAAACAGGCGTATGGAAAGAGTATCATGAAAATGGTAATCTGAAAGCTGAGGGCAAATATGTAAATGGAGAAAAAGAGGGTGCGTGGCAGGAATATGACGTAGATGGCAAAAACCCGAAAGCAGCCAACTATAAAAAAGGCGAACGCAAATAAATATGGCACAGACAATATTGATAGTTGACGACGAAAAGGCTATCCGTAAAACGCTCAGCGAAATACTCAGCTTCGAAGGTTTTACAGTTGAAGAGGCAGCTGACGGTGCAGAAGCGGTAAAGAAGATAAGCGAGAACAATTACGATTGTGTCCTTTGCGACATCAAGATGCCGAAGTTGGATGGTATAGAGGTGCTGGAACAGACCCGGGAGCTGAAACCCGATATTCCATTTATTGTTATTTCTGGTCACGGCAATATAGAGACAGCAGTAGACGCTGTTAAAAAAGGTGCCTTCGATTACATCTCCAAACCACCCGATCTGAACAGGCTGCTCATTACCATTCGCAACGCGATGGATAAGAAATCGCTGATGACCGAAACGAAACAGCTGCGTCGCCGTATCTCTCGTAGTGCAGATATGGTAGGTGAATCCGCAGGAATGTTGAAAGTGCGGGAGACAATTGAAAAGGTTGCGCCGACAGATGCCCGAGTACTCATCACGGGTGAAAATGGTGTTGGTAAAGAACTGGTAGCCAGACGTATTCATGAACTTAGTAACCGGGCAAATGCACCGCTGATTGAGGTGAACTGTGCTGCAATACCTTCAGAACTTATTGAAAGTGAATTGTTTGGTCATGAAAAAGGTTCTTTTACTTCGGCCATAAAACAACGTATTGGTAAGTTTGAACAAGCCAATGGGGGCACGCTGTTCCTTGATGAGATCGGCGACATGAGCCATGATGCCCAGGCTAAAATGCTACGGGCACTGCAGGAGGGCAAAATAACGCGTGTAGGTGGAGACAAAGAGATAAAAGTAGATGTGCGCGTAATTGCCGCCACCAACAAAGACCTGATGAAAGAAGTAGAGGAAAAAAATTTCCGTCTCGACCTTTATCATCGTCTGAGCGTCATCCTCATTCATGTTCCTTCACTGAATGATCGTCGCGACGATATTCCTATGCTGGTAAACCACTTTTTGAAAGACATCAGTGAAGAATACAAGCAGCCTGCGAAACAAATTGATGAGAACGCTATCGACATGTTGAAACAATACAACTGGACAGGCAATATTCGCGAACTGCGGAATGTTATGGAAAGATTGATGATACTTTCCGACAAAAAGATCACGAAAAAGGATGTAGAGATGTACATCACGAAATAAAAAAAGCCCGGTTTAACCGGGCTTTTTAGTTTTTATCTCTTAAACGCCAACCATCAAAGGCATCAACAGCATCAGCACGTCTTCATTATCGCCTTTTTCCAGCGGGCGGAAGATACCGGCCCGGGTTGGCGTACTCAGTTCTATTTGTATTTCGGCACCGTCCAGGTTGTTCAGCAGTTCGATCATCAGCTTCGCATTGAAGGCGATCTTCATATCCTCACCGCTGTACTGGCAGGTTAACATTTCGCGACCTTCGTAAGAGAAGTCGATATCCTGTGCGCTCAGTTGCAACGAATTGCCATTGATCTCCAGCACGACCTGGTTGGTGG
>JAJNBR010000039.1 GCA_021156265.1 Flavipsychrobacter sp. | reverse complement strand
TGAGGATGTGGTTTTTGGAAGAGGTGAAAACAGAGGCAACTGTGATAGAAGAATAAAAAGCGTTGCATGTTACATGCATATTCAATATTATCTATCTTTATTGCCGGCACCGCTTAACAATCTTTACATAAAAAACGCCTTGCCTATGAACCTCAAGCTAAAAAGCAGCATCCTGCTGTCGTTAATTTCCCTGTTACTGGCCGGTAATGTCCATGCACAGTATTACCCCGAACCCGGTGCTGCCCCTGCAAAATTTGAAGAACTGGCCAAAGAGTATGAATCTGCGCACGGCCGCAACAAGCAGTTTGAACGCTGGTACCGGTACTGGAGCATGCACACAGATGTCGACGGTTATATAGTGCCTACCTCGCGCAACTATGAAGAGTGGCTGAAGCTAAACGATAAAATCTACCAATCTAAAACCACAGCCAGCCAGGCCAACTGGAAAGAAATGGGCCCTTTCGACAATTATAATAATGCCCTGAGCGGCGTAGGACGCATCAACCATATTGCTTTTCACCCTACCAATGCAAACACTTATTGGGCGGCCAGCGCCAGCGGCGGCGCGTGGAAGACTACCGACAACGGCGCCAACTGGGTCTCGCTCACGGATGGCCTGCCGATCCTCGGCACTTCTGATATAGATGTCAACCCCAAGAACCCCAATACGCTTTACCTCTGCACCGGCGATCGCGATGCGGCGGCCACCTACAGCGTAGGCGTGTTCAAGTCCACCGATGGCGGAAAAACATGGAAGCCCACCGGCTTTACGTTCACGCCCCAACAGGCGAAGCTCACCAATACGCTTGTGATCAACCCGGTAGATACCAACTCCCTTACCCTGGGAACAAGCGATGGTATTTACAAATCATACAACGGCGGCAAAACATGGACCACCATACAGCTTAGCGGCGCGGCGGTAAATATTGCTATCTCGCCTGCAAACCCTGCTATTGTAAAAGCGCTCACAACCAACATGAACGGACTCGGAGGATTTTACACTTCTACTGACACTGGTAAAACCTTCACCCTCACGTTCTCCCCGCAAAACTGCGCGGATAACCCAATGGGCAATGGTGTCAACTGCTCCCAGCAGGCGGGTTATAATCATTCGCTGGCCATGAATCCGTCTAATCCTAACGAGGTCTATATCGGGGCTGTTCATATAGCCCGCTCCATGAATGGTGGAGCTTCCTGGACCTTTATCAATGACTACGCACACCCTGACAAACATTTCCTCGGGTACAATCCCCTGGTGCCCGGCAGGCTGTACTGCGGCAACGATGGTGGCGTGGATTATACCGATGACCCTACGCAGAGCAAGTCGTGGGTGGTAGCCAACAACGGGCTGGCGGTAACACAATTTTACTGTGTAGCTACATCGCAGCTGGCCAATTTCATAGTGGGCGGCACGCAGGATAATGGAACAGAGACCCTGCACAACGGCGTATGGGATAGCCCCATGGGCGCCGATGTAATGGCTGTTGCAGTTGACCCCAACGATAGCAACACTTACTACTCGGCCTGCCAGAACGGTATCATGTATCGTTTTGATGCTGCCGGCCCGCATTATATTGCCATCTCAGGTGGCGCGCCTGCACAATGGTATTCGCCTTTCGCGGTCAACCCGCACAACAGCAGCCAGGTGTTTACCTCAAAACACAATGGGCTTTATTACAGCGGCAGCAAAGGCAGTGGCTGGATAATGATAGCTTCCGCGGCGGCCACCATCAAAGGCATTGCCATGTCCCCGGCCGATCCGGCTATGCTCTATTGTTTTTCGCAGGACAATAAAGTTTTGTATAACAACAGCTTCAATCCGCCGGCAACTTTTACTTTCCAGACATTGACGCCCCCATTCACAGGCAACATATCCAACATTGCTTTGGACGCAAACAAGAAAGACCGCTTCTGGCTTAGCTATAGCGGTTATGGCAGTGCGCAGGTGGTGGAGTATGATGCGGGCAACTGGAAAAAGATAAATACCGGCCTGCCCGATGTGCCGGTGCTTTGCCTTGCGGCCGATAAAGAGACTAAAGTACTCTATGCAGGTACGTCCATCGGTGTGTTTTACCTCGACTCCGTAAAAGGGTCGGCCTGGAAACCTTACAGCCTCAACATGCCGGCAGCATCCGTTAACGGGCTCGATATTCATTATCCTTCCGGCACCATCTGGGCGGCTACCTATGGCCGCGGCATGTGGCGCTCGGCCAAAGAATATTCTACCAATGTGCCGGAGCAGCAGCAGCCGCGTCTTCGCCTGGCCATCGTACCTAACCCGAACACGGGTAAGTTTACTATTCAGGGTACAGCGCAACTCTCAGGCAAAAAAGCAGTGATACGCATTGCAGACTATACCGGGAAACTTGCCAGGAAATTGGATGGCAGTTTTGACGCCGGGGGAAGTTTGCCGATCGAAACGCAAGGCCTTGTGCCGGGCATATATATTGTCGAAGTATTGATCAACCATACCCTGGTAGCACATGAAAAGATGATGGTGGAGTAAAGGCTTAACTGATTTTTCTTGTTGCAAAACGGTAACAAAAGGTAACATCTACCCCAGTTAACCCACACAAAACCAGCTCATAAGAAAAAATCACGCAAGTGACATTGTTAACCTCAGATGTTACTGAACTGGCACAAAAAAAGTCCCGCCAAAGCGGGACCTGAGTTTCTTGAAAGCCTCCCTTAGAAGAGAGGTTTGGAGGGATGTCAGACTACAATGACGCAGGCAACGTATGCGTCCTGCCCTTGTTCTGCTCCTGCAGCCAGCTCACCAGCGGCTGAAAGTATTCGAGCATGGCCTTGGCATTCAGCTCATCGCCGGTCGATTCTTTCAGCACCGTGCGCCAGTCTTTAGAAGCCCCCGGGTAGGTGATCTTCTTCAGGAAATCACCTATAGCAGTCTGGCCATAGTAGTTGGTAGCGCGCGGGTCTTGCTTCAGTATATTCTTGGCTATGTGGTTGTGCAGCTGGTACAGTATCACGTAGCTCAGGGCATAGTCATAATACTGCGCCGGGTCGTCGTTGATATGCGTTTTGGTAGCAGCATCGGCATATTCTTCGCCACGCACAGTAGGTGGTACGATACCCTGGTATTTCTTAGCCAGCTCCCACCAGCGCGCGTTGAACTGGTTGGGCTGCAGACTATCCACGTAGAGCGCTTTTTCAAAATTGCTCATCGTGCCCGAAGAGAAGAAGATGAACACAACCGAGTTCAGCGCTTCCTTCAGCAGGCTCTGAATGCTGTCGACTTTTACATCGGCGCTCACCAGCCCGCGGCCCACCAGGTAAGGCTTTTGCATAGCAGCCAGGCCCATCATGGTACCGATGGCCTCGTGGTAAGCACGGTTGGCACCGCCACGCAGCAGCGGCGGAACATCGGGGTTGGTGTAGGTCATGTAATAGTAGATATGTCCCAGCTCGTGGTTGGCGGTCTCAAACCACTCGGCATTGGGCTCTACACTCATCAGGCTGCGCACATCGTTGTTCAGGTCCATGTGCCAGGCCGATGCGTGGTTGTTCTTTTTGACGTTGGAATCCGGCTTGTAAGGGTACAGGCTCGATTGGCTCCAGAAAGTAGCAGGCAGTGCCGGGAAGCCGATGCTGGTATACAGTTTTTCGCCTTCGCGCACTATCCACTCGGGACTCTTGGTGCGCAGCACGCTGTCCAGGTTGATGCCTTTTACTTCTACCACGTGGCTCCAGTCCTGACCCCAGCGGTTGGGCAGCCAGTGGGCCGGCAGGTATTGAGGTACGGGCTGTTTGTATTTCTTAGCCAGCTCGTAGCGCATCCAGGTGTGCAGCTCGCGGTACAGCGGGTACAGCTCGTTCATCAGGCGGTCCATGGTCTGCATCATCTCCGCGCTGGTAAAGCCGTAGTCGCTCACCTGGTAAGTGAAGTAATCGTCGTAACCCAGCGCCTGCACGGTCTGGTTGCGCAGGTTGCGGAGGTTCACGAGACCCGTCTTCAGGGTCTTGCCTACTTCCTTGCTGGCAGTCCACGCAGCCAGGCGCTTGTTGACGTCATTCTCTTTTTTGAGGATGTCGTCAATATTGTTGGTGCTCACTTTTTTGCCGTTGAGCACATACTGGAAGCTGTATAGCTGGCGTGTCTGGTCGTTCTCGGCCTTGATGCGTTGCTTCACCAACGCCTCTACTGTCTGCGGGTTGTTGGCAGCGGCGTATAGTATGAGTTCAAACTGCTTGGCCTGTATGGGCGTCAGCTTGTCCTTGATCGCAAGGTATTTGCGGGCGCTGTCAATGTTCTTTGTGCTGCCGGTAAATGCGGCCATAGCCTCGTCAGCCATGCGGGCATTCACGGTGTTGGTCGAGTCACCTTCTACTATCTCGGTGTTCGACTTCCACTGCGCGCTGCTCGAGTTGGTATAGAGCTTCACGTATTCCTGCGTGTAGGCATCGAGAAATTTCTGGGCATCCGATTGTTCAGTGGTAGCAGTTGTGCTACCCATTTCGCCACCGGACCCGCAGGAGGCAAACAAAGTTGCGGAAATGCATAGAGCGGCAAGTGCCTGTTTCATTGCGTTGCGATTTTGTTTTTAAATGTAATGATTTATTTACCGTTGCTCAGTTCACGGGTAAAATCTACCAGCAGCCTCGAGAGGCCATCAATGTTCTCCAGCGAGAGCTCTTTGGCAACGTCGAATACATCATGGTAATAAGGTTTGGTACCATTACCATAAATGAAGATAGCGGGCACGCCAGCTTCGCTGAATGAGTAATGGTCACTGTTCCTGGTTTGCGTACGCTCGTTGAGCCTGGGCACATAGGCTTTAGCGAGATTGATGCGGTTGAGCAGGCTGAACTCTTTCTTGCGGGTGTCGGCATTCACAACGGTGATGCCATTCGTGGCATCGCCTGTCATGTCGAGGTTCACCACAAAGCGAATCTGCTCCAGCGGGAACACTGGTGATTTCGCATAGTGCTTCGAGCCTATCAACCCTGCTTCCTCGCCGCTGAAAAGCATGAAGGCGACTGAATACTTTTGCGGATGCTCGGTGAAGTATTTGGCCAGATAGAGGACGAGCGCGGTACCGCTGGCGTTATCGTGAGCACCGGGGAAAATGGTGTGCCGGCCCATACGGCCAAGATGGTCATAGTGGGCAGTGAAGACGATGAAGCTATCTGGTTTTTCGGTGCCGGGTATATATCCCAGCACATTGAAGTTCTTAAAATTGGGCTCGAACTTGCTATCTATGGTTATCGCAGCTTTGGTAACGCGTTTAGGCATCACGGTATCTTCTACATATAGTATTGTAGCCGGTATCGTATCCTGCCTCACTATCCACGTGAGCTTGCCGTGTTTGGGAACGATGAAGACGTTTTCTAAAAATTCATTGGCAAACGAGCGAATGGACAGCTTCATATATTTCGATACGGTGTCGGAGTTCTTCAGCAGGTAGCCCCTGTGCGGCTTGAACTGCCTTTTGACTTTGGCCCAGGATGCGCTGTCCTTTACTTTTTTGAGATCAACGGTTTTTAGTTTGATCTTTTCAGTGTGGTAAGGTGTGCTACCGGCGTCAACAAGGTAATCAGCACCGGGGGTAAGTTCTTTCTTGTTCAGGCGCAGGTACATGTTGCCGGGGAAGGTGTTGACGGCCATAAAATATTTCTGGAGATAGGTACTGTCTGTATCGAACGGCAGCACGCCCAACTCTCTGAAATGTTTCTGAATGAAAGCAGCAGCTTTTTCGCCGCCCTTGTTTACATAACCGCGGCCGTGAAAACTGTTGGAAGACAGCCGGGTGATCTGTTGTTTAAGCCAGCGTTTTTCCTGGGCGATTGTGTTTTGTGAACACGCAGCGAGGAACAAAACAAATAATAGCAGGTATCTTCTCATGTATCCTAAGTTTTTCAGGATATCAAATTTACTGGAAGATAGCTTTGAATGTTACTCCCAGCGACGAACTATTAATGAGGAGTTCGTGCCGCCGAAGCCAAAAGAGTTGGACAGGAACAGGCTGAAGTCCTTTTTCAGCGTTTCGGGCACTATGTTGATCTTGGCAGAATGCTCGTCGGGAGTTTCGAAGTTGATGTTGGGGGCGATGAAGCCGTTCTGCATCATCAGCATCGAATAAACGACTTCGCTAGCTCCTGCCATCCAGCACTCGTGGCCGGTCATAGATTTGGTAGAGCTGACAGGCACTTTGCCGCCAAACACTTCGAAGATGGCTTCAGCTTCGCTGCCATCACCGGCAGGTGTAGAGGTAGCGTGGGCGTTGATATATTGGATATCTGAGGCTTTAACGCCGGCATCAGCCAACGTGCGACCAATAGAGCGAACCTGGCCTTCAACGCTTGGGTTAGAAATATGTTGGCCGTTCGACGAGAAGCCGTAGCCTATCACCTCGCCGAGAATAGTGGCACCACGGGCCTGTGCAGACTCCAGGCTTTCGAGGATAACGGTAGCGGCACCACCTCCGGGCACCAATCCATCGCGATCTTTATCGAACGGACGCGATGCCTTGGCTGGCTCATCTTCCTTAAGCGAGAAAGTACCCAGCGCATCGAAGTTGGGCATCGAGTAGATGTTCACCTCCTGCGCACCGCCGCAGATCACACGGTCTTGCAGGCCCTGTTTGATGAAGAGGTAGCCCAGACCTATAGAATGCGAGCCACTTGCACAGGCCGCACTGATAGAAAAGTTGACCCCACGCAATTTGAAGATGGTTGCGAGGTTCATGGTAACGGTAGAATTAAGCACCTGGAACACAGAGCCGGAGCCCACCATCACCGTGTCCTTTTTCTCGCGTATGAGGTCTATGGCTTCGATCACAGGCTGCGCACAGCTGTCGTTGCCGTAAATAATGCCTGTTTCGTTCTGTTCCAGGTATTCGGTGGTAATGCCGGCCTGGGCCAAAGCTTCGATAGTAGCCATGTAAGCAAACTCCGCATGCTCAGGCATCATGATTCTTGAACGGCGGTCGAGCAGGCCTTTGAGTTGCGGGCGCTCAACAAAACCGGTAAGGCCGGAACGGTAACCCATCTCTTTGCGTTTCAGATCGAGTATGATACCAGACCTGCCTTCGAAAAGTGATTTTGTAACCTCTTCCTTGCTTTTACCAAGCGAAGAATAAATACCTAAACCTGTTATGACAACACGACTCATCTTCAAATCAATTAGGTGTACAACCCGCCATTTATGGAAACAACCTGCCCTGTTATGTACGATGATTGCTGGGATGCAAAGAAGCCCACCAGTTCGGCCACTTCTTCTGCCATACCAAACCGTTTCATCGGTATTAGGTTGACCAGTTCTTTTCCATTCAACTCCTCGGTCATATCGGTCTTGATAAAGCCGGGAGCTATCGCGTTAACGGTGATATTGCGTTTGGCGATCTCCTGTGCCAGCGCTTTGGTAGCACCTATCATCCCTGCTTTAGCAGCAGAGTAGTTTACCTGGCCCGGCATGCCTTTCAGGCCACTGAGCGAAACCATGTTGATGATACGGCCATAGCGGTTCAGCAGCATGGGATTGAGCACCTGCTTGGTGACATTGTACATGCCTTGCAGGGATGTATCGAGCACCGAGCCCCACTGCTCGTCGGTCATCGACATCAACAGAGTATCCTGCCGAATGCCGGCGTTGTTCACCAGCACTTCTATCAGGCTGCCTTTGTTAACGTCAATCCAGCCGCCCAATTCCTCCCGTACGCTGTCTTTATCGGCAACGTCAAAGGCAAGCAGTTCGGTCTTAACGCCGTGGATCTCGATCAGAGAAGCAGTTTCTTCAGCCGCTGCTCTATTACCCTTATAGTTGACCAGGATATTGTAACCGAGCTGGGCCAGCTTCACGCAACATGCGCGCCCTATGCCCCGCGAACCACCCGTTACCAGTGCGTATTTCATCCTAATATCTTTTATTCAAATGAATTATTGTTCTACTTCTATCAGTTGCCATGTATCGAAGCCCAGGAGCTTCTTCATCTTTTCGCCGACTTCCGTCTCCATCAGCCAGTGTTTCACCTTTGTCAGCTTTTCTGATGACGGGCTGTCCTCGGTAAACGAAGGAGCCAAAGCGCTCAACTCGTCATACATCCAGCGTGTAGCCGGTGACAATCTCTCTTTATAATTCTTATGATCGATAGCCTGTATGATCGCCAAAGCATGTACCGACAACACTTCAAACGAGTTCTCAATAACACGGGAACACATCTGTGCTGCGTTACAACCCATGCTCACGATATCCTGGTTGTCGTTGTTATTGGGGATGCTGTGGATGTACATTGGTGTACTCAACGCCTGGTTCTCTGCCACGTTCGATACGGCTGGATACTGCATGCCTTGAATACCGAAGTTCAATCCAAGGCGGCCAAGATTGATGAACGGTGGCAGCTTTTGGTTGAGGTGGCTGTTCAGCAAAAAGTTCAGTTGCCTTTCCGCCAGCATAGACAGCTTGGTAACAGCTATTTTCAGCTTGTCCATCTCCAGGGAAATGTAGTCTCCATGAAAATTACCGCCGTGAAAAATATTCCTGTTGGCCCGGTCGATGATCGGGTTATCGTTCACCGAGTTCAGCTCATTAGTGATTACCCTGGCTGTGCTTTCGATAGTATCGTAAACGGGTCCAAGTATCTGTGGTACGCAACGCAGCGAATAATATTCCTGCACTTTGTCGTCTATTACTTCCTCCGTAACCTTTTTGTCGTAAAGATGTTCATGCCGTTTGCGCAAAAGGCCACTCTTTTTAGAGATAGCGCGCATAGCTTTGGCCACAATCTGCTGACCGGGGTGCAGCTTTACTTTATTCAACTCTTCCGAGAAATGATCATCGTAAGCCTCCATGATCTCGTTGACCATGAGGGAGAACAATATTTGGCCCGTCATCAGCTTGCGTGCGTGCAATACATTGATGGCGCCTATGCCTGTCATGGCAGAAGTACCGTTAAGGCTACCCAAACCTTCCCGGATATATATCTCCAGGGGTTGCAGCTTCAAGGTTTCAAAAACCATCTTAGCCGGAACTACTTCACCTTTGAACCAAAAATCACCCTCTCCAATAAGGCCGAGGGCAAGATGCGCCAATTGCACGAGATCCCCGCTGGCGCCCACTCCACCATGCGCGTAAATACATGGATAAGCATCATTGTTGATAAGCGCGGTCAACAGAATGACCATTTCCGGGTGAATACCGGAATATCCCAAGAGCACGGTATTCAGCCTTGCCAGCATAGTTGCCCGGCAGTTAAGCGGCGACAACAACTGCCCCATGCCGGAACTGTGGCTGCGAATAAGGTTGTATTGAAGTTGCCTGCGGTCATTGTCATCAATACGGTACTGCGCCATTGGCCCGAAACCAGTGTTGATACCATATATGAGCTTATCCTGCGAAAACTCTTTCAAAAACTCATAGCTGCCACGTACTGTTTCCATAGAGGAGGCAGTGATGGTAATCGGTTTTTGTTGCAAAATGATTTGCTCAAACGCAGCCAGATCAAGTGGTTTACCCCCCAGTGAAATCATGTCCTGTTGAATATCGGTAATAAAGGGAGCAAAAATATAAAAAGAAAAGGTGAAATAAGGGATGAACAGGTTTTTACTTTTGCTTCTTGATAAGGCTGGTCAGCGGGTTGCGGAGCCGCTCATATCCCACCAGGTCCACCTTGACGCTTCCGACAAGTATGGGGCTGTCGACACGGACAGGAAGGTGATTGGCATCATCAGAGACCCAGACCATCATCTTTTCCCCGCCTTTAAATATAGTACCCTCGATAAGCAGCGGACTTATTTTGATCGTATTAAAAGTTCCGTATTTCGTAGTGATCTTTTCCTTGCCCATATACCTGATGTAAAGATTAAATACTTCATCATCAAGAAACATCGAAAAGGGAATCTTATCACCTGGCTTATATTGGGAATAATCGATGTTTCGGGCGTAAAATATAGCCGAAAGTACGTCCTGGATACAACGAGGCACTTTGAAGACACCGTTGGTGGATACTGCCTGGCCTATATTCTGGTTAAAAGTTACGTTGTTATAGATTTTGAACCCACCTTCGTTCACATTCCTGACAAATTTGACCGGCAGCATGGTTTCGACGTCAATAAAGGTCTCGTACTTGTCGCGTACCTTATAAAACCACTCATAAGATTTGAGTGTTTTGCCGTCGCCTACTACGTGGTAGACCTTTTTGTTGCCATAGTTTTCAAGTTTAGTCTCAAAGCTCGCCAATCCTGCACCCACCCAAAGCCTGCCCATATTATAATAAACCTTGAATTCCAGCTTCTCTCCATGCTGAAAACTCGTGTTCTTTATCCCGCAAAAATCGGCCTGAGCTTGTGAGTGCAACGTAATGCATATGAACGCAACAATGAAGAAGCAGACTTTAAACACCTGACCCATAAAACAAATATCAGCCTTTTTGACAAAAACCATATCAACAAAACGTTACTTAAAAAATCTTATTTTAAGCCAAAATAAACTGCCGATCAGTGCCGGCAATATCAAATTGATCATCCATACACCCGCTGTAGCTGACAATATCCCCACCAGGTTTTCTGAATAATTACCGAAGATAAACATTGCTATTTGACCTCTTTGAGGCAATTCGGCAAGTGCTATGTTAGGAATAACCGCAATAGACCAGAAAAACAAAGCAGACATAAAAAAGCCATCTATGGCAGGCAGGTTTATATTCATCCACTTTAGCAGGACCAAATACTGTGCCGTATAAATGCTAAAACGCAATAAGGAAATACCGAGTATTGTTAATTGTTGTTTTGTTGAGAAACGCTTGAGCAGCTGGCCATAGACATGAAATCGACGCAACCATTTGATCCGTTCAATAAAAGGCGCCCATTTCTCAAATTTCCAGTACAATGCTGCTATCGCCACCGTCAAGACAAAACAAGCCACCAGGATAATTGCGGTCAGCCATCCTCCGAACCGGATATTGTAAAAGATGAGCCCTCCCAAACCAAACAAAAACATGGTAAGCATTTGCGCCACCACTCCGAGCACAGAAACACTTACCAGCCTAAAAGTGTTTTTCTCACGCAGGTACATCAGGCGCCCCGGGTATTCGCCTATCCGGTTGGGTGTTATCACCGATAGCGAAATACCGGCTAATACACTTTTAAAGGCCTTAGCATAGGAAACAACCGTCGCTGAATTTACTAATAAACGCCATTTTAAAGACTCAAGTGCAAGATTTACCGGCATCAGTACGAGACATAGCAGTAAAAAACGGCGGTCAGCATTTCTCCAAACAGATTTGAAATCAGTAAGCGATGCATGAGATCTGAGTTGAAGATAGATCAGCCATATGAGCAACGCAGAAAAGGCCGCACCTAATGCATAATTGAGCCATATTTTGCTAGCTTTGTTCAATCAATCTTGCTTTTGCAAACAGCTCCCAATATCATTCTCGGCATAGATCCCGGTACGCTCGTTATGGGTTATGGTCTGATTGCTATTGACAAAAATAAGGTTTCAGTTGTTGAAATGGGGGTGTTGCAGCTGGCTAAAAATAAAGACCACTCAGAAAGGCTCGAACTTATTTTCAAAAAAATGGAAAGTTTGATCAAGCTGCACCGACCATCGGCTGTAGCTATAGAAGCACCATTCTTCGGAAAAAATGTTCAAAGTATGCTGAAACTGGGACGTGCACAGGGAGTAGCCATGGCGGCGGCCATGATGCACGGTTTACAAGCCGTAGAATATGCTCCCAGAAAGGTGAAACAATCTGTTACCGGCCGGGGCAATGCCACTAAAGAGCAGGTCTGGCACATACTACACCAGATATTAAAATTTGAAGACGACGTACGGTTCATGGATGCCACAGATGCAGTTGCAGTAGCCCTTTGCCACCATAACCAGAGCAGGGTACCGGTAGCACCACCAGTAAAAAAAATAAACGGCCAAAAGAAAAAGACCAGTACTTGGGCGGACTTTATCGAGATGAACCCTGGCCGGATAGGTTAAGTTTTCAAAGGATACATATAACCTTAATAGGTTTTTTTATATTGCAAAGAAATCCTTTTATATAAATATTTGAGCAGTTTAAATAGTTGTTGTTAGAACATAGTATTACTTTTATGCTGCAATCGTGTGTTAAAAGGTTAATCGTTTATGGCTGGAAATAAAGCGAAAATATTATTGGTTGAGGACGACCCTACACTGAGCTACGTTATCAAAGACAGTTTGCAGAACAACGGTTACGATGTTGTACACTGCCCTGACGGCGAAAGCGCCTGGCAACAGTTTACCAAACGCAGTTTCGACATTTGCTTATTGGATGTGGTATTGCCTAAGAAAGACGGTATGGCTCTGGCAAACGACATCAGGAAGCAAAATGACAAAATTCCGATACTCCTGTTGACTTCGAAGTCAATGGATGATGATAAGATCGCAGGTTTTAAGAGCGGCGCCGATGACTACATTACCAAGCCGTTCAACATGCAGGAGCTGTTGCTACGCCTGGAAGTGTTTTTGAAACGCACTATGAAGAAGGACGATGGCGTTCCCAAACACTTTAAGATCGGTAGCCTGAACTTCGATTATACTAATCTTCTTTTGCATAACGGTAATGTCGAGCATCAGCTTACACAACGTGAAGCGGATCTTATCCGATACTTATGCATCAACGCCAACCGCGTTTTAAAAAGAGAAGAGATCCTGCTGAATGTCTGGGGAAGAGAAGACTATTTCCTTGGCCGAAGCATGGATGTATTCATAACCAAAGTGAGGAAGTATCTAAAGGGCGAGGAAGGTGTTGAATTGCAAACGATTCACGGTATCGGTTTCAAGTTTGTCTACAACGTTCCCGAACAGAAATAATAAAAAAGCCCGGCAAAACCGGGCTTTTTTATTAATCGTATTGTAGCGAAGAGGGCAACAATTGTTCGAATTGGGGACAGCGCGTCTGGCTGCCCGGGCCATTAACATTGTTAAACAAGCCACGGGTATATAACGAAATCTCGAACCCACCCATGCCTTCGCTGGCGGTGCGGAGACCCGAAGTATTTACATCATATGATACCGTAACTGAGTAAGATTGATAGTCCATCTTTATCGTAGGTATCACTGCGTCGTTGACGCGAACAAAAGCTCCCATATACAAAGTGAACGGCTTCGTATTGTATTGCTGGGCGCTTTTCCAACTGAGTAATCCGCCCGCCATTATTTCTTTATAAGGTTTTTGATTCAAATAGTTCATGTGCATGGTAATACCATACTGCTCGTTGATCGCCCACCTGAAACCCATGTTAGCTGTATATTTTGTGTTCAGCCTGATCAAGGTCTCCTGTTTGTCGAAGGTGTGCTTTGGCTTAGTGATATGGAATCCGGCCGCACCTATATAATAGCTCACTTCGTGATTAGGGCCTGCTGTGCTGTTGAAGCTAAGACCAGCAGACAGGTCATAATTCCTGATCACAGTATTGGTAAGATTTTCCCTTGTGGCATTGCCGGGGTCATAAGCACCGTTAGCGTACTGCGAGCTGAAAGTGGCCTTTGTTAGGTCTATGGATCTTTGGATATAGCCTCCGGCGAAACCAACCGACAGATATGAGTTGTGGTTGTCTTCAATAGCCTTATTAAAATTGACCGCTGGAATGACCTGAAAGCTGTTAAAGCTTATAGAGCCTGCTTTGTCGTAGGTAGCAGTAACACCATAACTAAGATAGTCGCCGACGTTGCGGTTTATGGATTTCTAATCATCGCATTCTCATAAAACTGCGAATAGTGAATGTCCTGGGCGGCGGTGCGGATAACCGCTAAAGGCGCACAAAAAATGGTTAAGAAGACTAAAGATTTTTTCATTTACACAAAATTTAATCGATCAACACGGGCAATTATCTTACAAGAGAAACATCTCCTTTTATCTCTATTGGCTCTCCTGACTCGCAGGTAGCGTTAATTATATAAACAAATACATCGGGTTTCAATGGCTCCATCCCGCGCGTACCGTCCCATCCATAATTAATATCGTTCAATGGAATATTATTCGCTTCAAAAACTAATTCGCCCCACCTATTGAATATCCTGAAACGCTTTATTGAGGTTATGCCTTTACCCTGAGGGAAAAACCGGTCGTTCGCACCATCGCCGTTCGGCGTAAAAGTATTGGCAACAAATATCTGATTGGCATCACAGGTCACAAAAACAGTAACGTCATCAGTAGCCTCACACCCCCATTGGTTTTTCACTGAAACCGTATAAGTTGTGGTACGCAGCATATTCGCTATAGGATCGTGGCAATCTGAGCAGTTCAGTTTGTCGGCCGGACTCCATGAATAGTTGGCTATATCGGTTCCAAGCGCTTTTAACTGAACAGTATTACCGGCCACTGAGTTTTGGTCAGGACCTGCATCAACAGTTGGCAAGCTGTGCACTGCGACGTTTATCCTGGCAGTGTCGATAAAACATTCGCCTTGTTTGATAACAACATTATAGGTGGTGGTTGATGTCGGTGTCGCCATAGTATTAGGGTCCTTGGCAGAACTCAGGCCAAATGCCGGGAACCATATATAAGACGTACCCCCGGTAGCAGATAGCTGAGCAGAGCCTCCTTCGCATATTGACACATCGGGATTTACACTTACAGGTTGTTTCTCTACCAGCACAATATTTACCTCATCAGAATCAGAGCAGCCGAATGCATCTGTTCCTACTACTTTATATGTAGCATTACCGGTTGGATCAGCCGTAGGTGAACTGCAATTCGTACAGCTCAGGTTTTGAGCCGGCGACCAAGTGTAGTTGACCCCGCCGGTTGCTGTTAACTTAACCGATGAGCCGGCGCAAAGCGTCTTATCCTCCCCGGCATCAATATTCGGGATCGGATGAATAGTTACCGTCACTAAAGCATCATTGGTGCACCCGTTGGCATCCGTACCGGTTACAGTATATGTCGTCGTTGCAGATGGACTGGCTACCGGGTCGGCACAAGTGGTGCACGACAAGGACGAGCCCGGCGTCCAAGCATAACTCTGGGCGCCACCGGCGTGCAAAGTTGCCGTATTACCAAAACACACTGCCAAGTTGTTACCTGCGGTTACATTCGGTTTCGGCAATACTGCGATTGTCACTTGCGCAGTGTCGTCGCAGCCATTTACGGTTCCGGTCACGATGTAAGTAGTTGTAGAAGTCGGGTTAGCTACAGGGTTGGGGCAGTTCGTACAAGACAACCCTGTGGTCGGCGTCCAATTGTAGGAAGTGGCGCCCGATGCCTGAAGATTGGTGCTTGTACCTTCGCATATAGTTTTATTGATGGCAGATACTGCCACTGCAGGAATTGCATTCATAGTTACCGTAACGGTCGCAGTATTGGTACAACCGTTAGCGTTAGTACCTGTAACTGTATAGGTCGTGGTCGCAGACGGAGTTGCTGTTGGACTCGCACAATTCGTGCAAGACAAACCCGTAGCGGGTGACCAGGTGTAAGTATTAGCGCCCGTAGCCTGCAACTGCGCGGAACTTCCAATACAAATATTTTGATTTGCCCCGGCGCTCACTGTCGGCAGTGCGTTGACCGTAACAGTCACCTGGGCCGTGTCTGTACATCCATTAGCGCCTATGCCAACTACTGAATAAGTAGTGGTCGCAGTCGGCGACGCTGTTGGGTTGGTACAGTTAGTACAAGACAGGCCGGTAGCGGGCGACCATGCATATGCATTGGCGCCGGTAGCCTGCAACTGCGTTGAAGTGCCCGCGCATACAGCGACATTGCTGCCGGCGCTCACAACAGGCTGCGGTATAACTGTCACCATCACCTGGCTAGTGTTAACACATCCATTGGCGTTAGTTCCGGTCACAGTATACGTGGTCGTTGTTGCTGGGTTGGCGACCGGGTTGGAACAGGTTGTGCACGACAAACCTGTAGCGGGAGACCATGCATATGTATTGGCGCCGGTAGCCTGCAACTGCACGGACGAACCGATGCAGACATTCTGGTTGGTACCTGCGCTCACTGTCGGCAACGGATTTACTGTAACAGTAATATGCGCTGTATCCTGACATCCGTTGGTGTTAGTTCCGGTGACCACATACGTAGTAGTAGTTGTTGGGTTTGCCATCGGGTTAGCGCAACCCGTGCAGGAAAGCCCTGTTGATGGTGTCCATGTATATGAACTAGCACCTGTAGCCTGCAGTTGTACAGAGCCACCTGTGCACACGCTTTGATTATTACCTGCTGTAACATTTGGTAACGAATTAACAGTTACCGCAACCGTTCCCGTATCAACGCAACCATTTGCATTTGTTCCGGTCACTACATACGTGGTTGTAGCCGATGGGCTGACCTTAGGATTAGCGCAAGTAGTACACGACAGCCCGGTAGCCGGGCTCCAAACATATGTGTTGGCGCCAGTTGCCTGTAGTTGAGCCGAGTCTCCCACACAGATTACCTTGTTGGTACCGGCAGAAACATTTGGCAGCGCATTGACAGTTACCGTTACCATGCCCGTATCTACACAACCATTGCTGTTTGTTCCGGTAACCACATAAGTTGTGGTAGCAGTCGGGCTGGCTTTGGGATTGCTGCAATTAGTACATGACAATCCTGTCGTTAAAGACCATGAATAGGTTGTTGCGCCTGTAGCCTGCAACTGTGTTGAATCGCCAAGGCAAATCGCCTGGTTGCTTCCTGCAGTTACCGAAGGCAGCGGATTAACCGTTATTGTAACCGTATTGGTGTCCTTACAACCATTATTATCCGTACCGACCACGGTGTATGTTGTCGTGGATGACGGCGTTGTTGTAGGGTTAGCGCAAGTGGTACATGACAAACCAGTAGCCGGGCTCCACGCATAAGACGCAGCGCCCATTGCTTGCAGTTGCACCGGGCTTGTCTGACCCTGGCAAATGGCAAGATTGCTGCCGGCACTTACGTTGGGTTGGGCATGTATTGCTACAGTTTTTATTACTGTGTCATTACATCCCGCGTTGTTGGTGATTATTAATTTGACCTGGTACGTACCGGGCGTTGTATATGTGTGTGAAGGATTATGTGTCGTACTGGTCCCCCCATCGCCAAATGTCCAGCTCCGCGTGCTGATGACCGATTGCGAATAATATACTGTATCTGTAAACTGTACCGTACCGGCTTGACATAAGTCCGATGGAGTGAAGCTGAAGTCGGCGCCCAGCGAATCGACGCGAACGGTGTCTGCTCCCGTAATAGGCACGAGACAAGACGCCCCATCGCTTAAGATCAGTTTCGGAACAAACTTACCAGCCTGTGTATAAATGTAAGTAAAACCGGACGATGCAGATGTAGTTTGCGTAACTCCGTTGCTCATATCCCATATCAGCGATTGAGTATTATTATTGGTAGAGGTAAACGCAACCGTAAGCGGCTTACAACCGCTGATTGGATTGTATGATAAGGTTCCGGTCGGGCCTAAAACCGTAATTGTCTTCGTTGCCGAGTCTGCACAACCTACAGAGTTTTGGGCTTTTAACTTAACAGTATACACGCCCGGGTAAGTATATATGGTAGCGGGATTTGCAACGGTGGACTGGTTGCTATTGCCGAATGTCCAGCTATAATTGGTTAGTCCCGTGGTGGCGGTAAAGTTCACCGTAAGCGGGGGACAGTTGGCAATGCTGTCGCTCATTGTGAAGTTCACGTTCAACGGCAACACTTTAATATAGTTTACCCTGATCAGGGAATCTTTACAGCCATTTACATCGGAGACCACCAGTTTAACGGTATAGTTGCCCACGGCGTTATACGCATGACTTGTTGTATAAGCAGTAGACGTTTGTCCATCACCAAAGTACCAGGTTACGCCCGCCGAATTAGAGAAGTTGACAAAATTTACCTGCTGACCCGCACAAACATTGGTATCTGTTGAATGGAAGGAAGCAATAGCGGTGCTTGCACTAATGTAATTTGATTTGGTGATCGAATCCTGGCAGCCGAGGACATCCGTTACTTTAAGTTTAACTGAATAAATTCCGCTGGCATATATGTGCGAAACCGTATTTGCAGTTGTTGATTGCGAAGTATTATCGCCAAAATTCCAAAGCTTGTTTGTAATAGAACCAACACCCGAGGTAGATTGGTCTGTCAGAACAACGTTCAAAGGTGCACAACCGCTAACCGGTGATGCTGAAAAATTGGCAGTAGGTCCACCTACCTGCATATAGTTGAGCTTTACAAGACTATCCTTACACCCGTTGGAATCCGTAACTACTAACTTTACATTGTAAATACCCGAGTTTAAATAGGTGTAAGAACCTACGTTGAAATTACTGCCGGTAAAACCTCCATCTCCCGGGTACCACGCATAGGTTGCTGCATGAGGCACCGCAGTGGCGCTAAATACAGTTACTTGGTTTTTGCATATGGTCGTATCGTTCGCACTGAATTGAACAGATAGAGGATATGCATAAATTGTCATCCCATAGTTATCAGAACAGCCGGTGGCCGTGTTGGTAACAGTGAGGGTGGCATGATAGCTACCATATCCAGGGTATTGATGGGTAACTGTGCCCGACTGTGTAGACATCTGTCCGTCTCCGAAATTCCAGGAGTAAGTATTCGCACCTACTGAAAGATCAGTGAAAGTGAACAGCAACCTGTTAGTACAGCTGAATGATGGTGTAAAATATGCTGTTGGCAATTTCACGATCACACGGTTTGGTATAACAATGGTATCGGTACAACCTCCGTTTGAGGCAACCAGGGTTACAGTAAAGTTCCCATGCAACTTATAGGTATGTGTAGGATTTGCAACCGTACTGGAATCCCCATCACCAAAATACCATTTATAAGAGGTGGCACCTGACGAATTATTTGTAAATGATACGGCAACATTAGGACAAACTGTATCCGGCCCCGGCAAAAATGATGCAGTTGGCTTTGCACCTATAGTGATAGATGCCTGCTTTGTAAGCGAGCACCCAGGTATAGTACTGTATGTCACAGATACGGTGTAGGTTCCTGGCGTATTGTAGGTTGCCGAAAATCCTGCTCCTAAACCGGAAGCTGTGGTGCCATTACCCGAATTCCAGGCGTAGTTTGTAATGGGAAACAAAAGAGCACTTGTTCCACCACCGTAAAAAGTAAGCGTGGTTGGCGCACATCCGGGATTAGGTGGTACATAGATATCCCCGAATAGGGATGGTGCCAGCTGCTGTATCTTGACTAGGTTATTAACGGTATAAGTGTCGGTACAACCAGTTGTATTGTATGCAACAAGCTTTACCGTAAACTGGCCGGCTACGGTATAGGTCTTCGTTGGACTTGACTGAGTTGATGTGGACCCATCGCCGAATATCCATAAATATGACGAAGCTCCGGAAGAGGTGTTTGTAAATTGTGTAGTAAACGGCACCGTACAACTTTGTGTATTGCCGGAGGTGAACTGGCTAACCGGCTTGCCCGATACGACGATCGACTTTTGAACAGTATCCGAACACCCGTTCTGTGTCACGATCAGTTTCGCAATATAAGTGCCTGCAGTAGCGTAACTGTGTGCAGGCGCAGCGATCGAAGAACTATTACCATCTCCAAACAACCAGGTAATTGTCGCCGAAGCCGGAGTAGAACCATTTATAAAGCTGACAGTTTCACCAACGCATACAGTACTGTCAGATACAGTAAACGACGCATTTGGTGCTCCGACAAAAATGTACGCGGTATTTACTAAAGTATCCTTACATCCTGCTGCATTGGTTGCAATAAGGCGCACATTAAAACTACCGGTGGTAGTATAAGTATGGCTCGGATTTGAAAGGGTTGAAGTTTGTCCGTCTCCAAAATCCCAATTGAATGTAGTCGCACCGGTGCTCGTATTGTTGAACGTGGTTGTAAAAGGCGCAGTGCAGCCGACCATTGATGAATTTGTAAATGCCGCCTGGGGCTTCGCGGTTAGCTGAATATAGTTCGACTTTGTGAGTGATTTACTACATCCGCTACTGTTAGTTGCAAGTAATGTAATTGTGTAATTGGCGGCAGTATTATAGGTATGTGTCGGATTAGTCGCGGTTGACGTTTGACCGTTACCAAAATCCCAAAGGTAATTGGTTGTGCCGCCGGAGCCCGGGACGGTGAGATTGGCGAACTGTATCGCCTTGGGTGGACAAGCCGGAGCAGAATCCGCGGCAAAGTTTACGATAGGGGAGGGGAAAACCGTGATATAATTGGTAAGGGTTTTTGTGTCGCTGCCT
>JAJNBR010000038.1 GCA_021156265.1 Flavipsychrobacter sp. | reverse complement strand
CAGTGTCTTTGGCGACTTGCTCATTCCAAAAAACTGGCTGTAGGCATAGGCGAAATAAGCTAAGAACATCAACAGGACAAATGTGACCTTGTGTGTATAGAGCCCCGTGGCGACTATAGATAACTTGTAGATAATTAACAGCACGACAAACTGTGATACCAGGTAAGTATTCAAAACCAGGTGCTCCCAATAATTGTAGGTGGAGCGACGGTTAAATACCCAGCTCCAAAATGAAATAAACGGGATAAGGGAACTGTACATGATAGCCGGGTGTTTGAAAAAGAAAGCAGCCACGCCGGGGAATAGTACTTGGGGATGAGGTGTTTCGGTAATGAACACATGCGAGACAAATGAACAGAAGGTGCTCAGCATGAGCAGGTATGATAATGGATGGAAATAACTGATGCGCTTACCATCAAGAAACTCTTTTACTGATAAGCCCGGCCGCTGCATTAACCGCATCAGGGTATAAAAGAATCCTTTGTCCACATGTAGGACTGTGTGCGGCACTTCATGCGCTATCGTGCTGAATGTAACACGATGCGTACGTGCTTTTTGTCCACAGCTGGAACAAAAATTGCCGCTGTATTGATGGCCGCAATTAAGGCAAGTGGTTTCCATAACTTGTGTGCGTGCGACAATATAGACGTTTTTTCTTTAACATTTTATTACCCTTACATTTATCATTCTTGTCGGTCAATTAATAGACACAAACAAACCACAATGAAAAAACTCTTTACGCTTGTATGCACCGGGCTGAGCCTGGCCGCAACCGCGCAGCCCTTCAAAAAGGCCGACGTCATCATCAGGCATGTGAACGTAGTGCCGATGGACAAAGAAAATGTATTAGCCGACCAGGTGGTGTGTATCGACAAAGGCAAGATCAGTTACATAGGCGAGGATAAAGGACAGGAGATAAAAACGCAGGGAAAGGTCGTTGACGCAAAAGGACAATACCTGATGCCGGGACTTGCAGAAATGCATTGCCATTTACCGGAAGAAAAAGCGGTGCCGCGATTCTTTGACCTGAACCTTGCTGCAGGTGTTACCGTCTTGCGCTCGATGCGTGGTAAGGATTGGCATTTAAAATTCAAAGGCGACCGTCTGTATCAGCCCAGGCTTTACCTTGGCGCCCCCGTGTTGCCATGGGATACGGTGATCAATGAAGATCATGCTAACAGGCTGGTGAGCGATTATAAAACGCGCGGCTTCGATCACCTGAAACTTCTGAGTATCAAAGACAGCAATTCATTCAAAGAGGTCATGCAGGCAGCGAAGACATACGATATGCCGGTATGCGGGCACATGCTCTGGAAAGTGAACTATGAAACAGTGCTGAATAGCGGCTACAGTTCGCTGGAGCACCTTGACTGGCAACTGGAAGCCTATGACAGCAGCGTAGACTATTACAATAGTTACCTTGCGCTGGCAGAAAAGAATAAAACCTGGCACTGCCCCACCTTCGATTTTTACCAGGTAGTATACAGGCAGATACCTGAAGAACAGCTGCTGCAAAGAACAGGTATGCAATACATACCCGATTCGGTAAAACAAAAATGGATGGAGAGTTTTGCAGCCGGAACAAAAAAGCGCGGTGCTGAAGCCATTGAAAAAATGAAAAAAGAGCAAGCGGTTGCCATTGAGAAAAAGCGCCGGATGGTAAAAGAAATGTCGGACCGCGGCATGGGTCTCCTGGTAGGCGCTGACCCCGAAATATTTGCAGTACCCGGCTTTGGTATAGTAGAAGAAATGAAGGCATTTAAAGACGCAGGTCTTAGCAATTACAAAGTGCTGGAAGCTGCTACTATCAGCGCTGCAAAATATTTGCACGCTGACAAGGAATGGGGAACGATAGAAAAAGGCAAATGCGCGAATTGCATATTGCTGGCAAGAAACCCGCTGGAGGATATTACTGCAGTATCGGAAGTGAAAGGTGTTTTCCTGGATAAGGATTATTACTCTGAAAAGGAGTTGAAGGCAAGGTTGAATTGACCGTGTGAGTCAGGTGGAAACACCTGACTCCACTTTTAGTTTTGTATCCACGTCCTGAACAGCTTCATTAATGCCGGTTCATTACAGTAGACCACCTCTGCTGCAAAACAGAGACAGGTTGACAATTCATTACGGATAACAACTCCCATCCTATTTAGCATTGAAACATTTTTCAAAAGCATAATTCGATTTACCTTTATATCACTATGAAACGTGCAGTATATATAGCATTGTTGAGTTTGCTGCCTTTTGCCGGCAACGCGCAGAAGCCGCTGACCCTCGAAGCTGAGAAAGTAAAAGCAGCCTACGACTGGCTGATGAAACAACCCGATTTCCCCGAGAACCACATGGCCTTTATCAGGGCCTTTCCTGATAACAAGGACCATTACATCGAGGTGTTCACGCCGCATACTTTCGACCAGTTGTATTTCCAGTACGATGCCTACCTGGCCAAGTACCGCGAATTGGGACGAATGTATCCTAAACAGGTAATGCCCAAATGTGTGGCTATCTGCAAAAAACTGAGCATGAGCGATGGTCCCGCAGGCATCATGCAGGAAACGATGATGGAAGTTGCGGGGATCAATCCGGATGCTTTTGCCGTTGAATTGAAGAAGTTGAGAAAAAATGAACAGGCCTCCGTGTTAGCATTCCTTGCCGGCAGCCCTTATGAATCCCAATACCAATCACTGATAAAAGCGCTTGAAGCGCTGAACGAAACAAAAGTTGCCAACGCGATGAAAACAGCAGCGGCACGTTAATACTTAAGCACACACATTGAACAACACATATCTCTTGCTGGGCAGCAACGAAGGAGAACGATATGATTGGCTGCGCCAATGCCTCAGGCAGATCAAAAAAAACATAGGCACGATCACGGCCCAATCGCAGGTATACGAAACCGCCGCGTGGGGCCTGGAAGACCAGCCTGACTTCCTGAATATGGCGGTTTGCGTAGAAACTATTTTTGAGCCCGACATTGTGCTGTCTGCGGTACAGAACATAGAAGCGGAGCTTGGGCGGCAACGCACAGTGAAATGGGGCCAGCGTACGCTTGATGTTGACATCCTGCTTATAGACGAGCGGATCATTGACCAATCAGATCTGCGGGTACCGCATCCCTTCCTGCCGGAGCGCCGCTTTGCGTTGATTCCGCTAGCAGAAATAGCCGGCTATGTGGTTCATCCCATTTTTAACAAAACAATAGGAGAGCTCCTGGAACAGTGCCCGGACGACCTGGAAGTGCGATCAAAAGGCCATTTGACAGGCCTTTGATACATTTTATCTTGTTTTAACGTCAAAAATCTGTCATCCACCAGGTAATGCCTGACCGTTAATTGGATATTTTACAAAAAGCTTGCATATATGTTTTAGTTTTTCTAACTTACCTATCGTAAATTCGCAGTCCTTTATAAAGGCCTCAGTGATAATCATATATACATTTCGCCGATGAATTGAGCGCTACTCCAAGGAAAATTTTATTAGTGTATGGATGCAGGTACTTCTACCTCGAAATCGAAGGTGAATTTAAAAAAAGCGCTACAGGAGCATTTTGGCTTCGACGCATTTAAGGGAGAACAGGAAAAAATTATCAAAAGCGTACTGGACGGTACTGACACATTCGTGATCATGCCTACAGGTGGCGGTAAGTCACTGTGCTACCAATTGCCGGCATTGCTGAGCGAGGGTGTGGCATTGATCGTATCTCCGCTAATTGCTTTAATGAAGAACCAGGTGGACCTGATACGCGGCTACAGCAGCAAGGACCACGTGGCCCACTTCCTGAACTCAACGCTGAGCAAGGCACAGCAGAAAAAAGTAAAATCTGACCTGCTGAGCGGTCATACCAAGATGCTATACGTAGCACCTGAAACGCTCACCAAACAAGAGAACATCGACTTCTTTGCTGATATAAATATTTCATTCATTGCCGTGGATGAAGCACACTGTATCTCGGAATGGGGACATGATTTCCGCCCGGAATACAGGAAGCTGCGTGATATGATCGACCAGATCAACCCTGAGTTGCCGATCATCGCATTGACAGCAACCGCCACACCCAAGGTGCAGGATGATATCGTGAAGAACCTCGCTCTGCGTACGCCAAGTGTATACATGTCATCGTTCAACCGCCCTAACCTGTATTACGAGATCGTACCAAAAGGTAAGAAGGAGCAGGTGCTGAAGCACATGGTGAAATTCATACAGGGCAATATGAAGGGAAAGAGCGGTATCATCTATACACTGAACCGCAAAACCACTGAAGAACTTGCCAGCCTGCTACAGGCCAACGGCATATCTGCAGTTGCTTACCACGCCGGCCTTGACTCTGCGATACGTGCACAACGCCAGGACCAGTTCCTGATGGAAGAAGTGGACGTGATCGTGGCAACTATCGCCTTTGGTATGGGTATCGACAAACCGGATGTAAGGTTTGTGATGCACTATAACATACCTAAGTCGCTGGAGAACTACTACCAGGAAACCGGACGTGGTGGTCGCGACGGACTGGAAGGCAAGTGCCTGCTGTACTACTCACTTAAAGACGTACAGAAACTGGAGCACCTGATGCGCGACAAGCCGCTGAGCGAACGCGAAATGGGCGCGCAGCTGATAGCAGAGACAGTTGCCTATGTAGAAAGCGGTGTTTGCCGCCGTAAACTATTGCTGCACTACTTTGGCGAAGAACTGAAGCAGGAAAATTGCGGCAATTGCGATAACTGCCTCAACCCGAAAGAAAAACTGGAAGTTCGCGATAGCTCGAAGATCGTACTGGATACCGTCAACGAACTGGACGAGCGTTTCAATATCGAATATGTAGTGAACATCATTCTCGGCAAAGCAAATCCGCAGATCAAAACCTTCCGCCACGATAAATTGAAATCGTTCGGTACTGGCTTGATCATGGAAATGCAAGCCGACTTCTGGTACTCGCTGATAAGGCAGATGATGCTGGAAGGGCTGGTGCGCAAAGACATTGAAGAGTATGGCCTGCTGAAGATAACGGAGAAAGGACATAAGTTCCTGAAGAAGCCGTTCTCGATAATGGTGGCGATGAACCACAATTATGAAGATGCCATAGACGAAGATGATGATGCAGCCAGCGGCAATAGCGGACCAGCAGTGGCAGATACTGTGCTGTTCGAGATGCTGAAAGACCTGCGCAGGCAGGTGGCTAAAGAAAAAGGACTGCCTCCGTTCGTGATCTTCCTCGAGAACTCGCTGGAGGATATGGCGATCAACTACCCTACTACACTTGAGGAACTGGAGAAGATCCAGGGCGTGAGCAAGGGCAAGGCCATGCGCTTCGGCCGCAAGTTCGTAGACCTGATAGCTAAGTATGTAGAAGAAAACGAAATTACCAAGCCAGACGACTTCGTAATGAAGAGCGTGGTGAACAAGAGTGGCATGAAGGTGTTCATCATCCAGAACATCGACAAAAAGATACCTCTTGAAACCATTGCACGTAATAAAGACCTGAGCCTGCAAGACCTGCTGGTAGAAATGGAAACCATCGTTGCCAGCGGTACTAGGCTAAATCTTGACTACTGCCTGGAGCAAGAGCTGGATGAATACGAGCAGGAAGACATCTTTGATTACTTCCGCGGCAGTCATGATGACAACCTGGAGTATGCTTACGAAGAGTTCAAAGACCGCGATGTAAGCATCGAACAGTTGCAGATGATGCGCATCAAGTTCATGAGCGAGTACGCCAACTAAGAGTTTCAACAACCATCTATAAAAAAAGCCTCCGCATTGCGGAGGCTTTTTAGTTTCAAGTATATTATGTAGCCTGCGGAGGCGTTGGTTCGGTCGGCCTGGTTTGCTGTCCGCCGCCACCCTGTCCTTGCTGCGGACGTGGTGGCCGGTTTGGCCTTGGCTGGTTTTGTTTGGGTTGTTGCTGGCCTTCCTGCTGCGGACGTTGCTGTTGTGGGCGCTGTTGCTGCGGACGCTGCTGTTGTCCCTGCCTTTGCTGGCCTTGCTGCTTGGGTTGGCCGCCCTGTTGCTGGCCCTGCTTGGGCTGTTGCTGGTTGGGGCCTTGTTGCTGACCTTGCTGCGCCGGTTTAGCCGGCTGTGGACGCTGTTGTTGCCCCTGTTGCTGTGAACGCTGTGGCTGGCCTTGCCTTTGCTGCTGACGCTGTTGCTGGCCACCTTGCTTTGGCTGTTGGCCTTGTTGTGGCTGTCCCTGCCTTTGCTGGCCGCCGCCTTGCGCACTTTGCTGCGGTTTGTTGCCGCCGCCCTTACGCTTTTTGTTGCCGCGTTCCAGCGCTTTCAGGGTTATCTGTCCTACATCGTTCACGAAACCAACATCAATCTGCACTCCTGCTTTATTACCGCTTAATTCCAGTTCCACCGGCTGTAGCTCATCAGGCTTTTGTCCCTGCTTGTTCATCGCCAATATTTCTTTCACCCTGGTGATCATCATCGGATACTGCTTGTTGCTATCCGAAAAAGTGTACCACATCAGGTTTTTAAAAATATCTCGCTTTTGCAGGTAGGCCCGTCCTTTGGTAGTTTCTAATACATCTGCATTGTCGGGAAATACCCTTAGTGCATCCATATAGGTGTCCAGCTCGTAGTTGAGGCAGCATTTCAGCCTCCCGCACTGACCGCTTAGTTTCACCTGGTTGATAGACAGGTTCTGGTAGCGTGCTGCGGTAGTATTGACAGATTTGAAATCGGTAAGCCAAGTGGAACAGCAGAGCTCCCGGCCACAAGAACCGATGCCGCCTACTTTACCACTTTCCTGGCGGGCGCCTATCTGGCGCATTTCCACTTTTACTTTAAAATCGCCGGCGTAATGTTTGATCAGATCGCGGAAGTCAACACGTTGATCGGCAGTATAAAAGAAAGTTGCTTTTTTACCGTCGGCCTGCAGCTCTACTTCCGCCAGTTTCATTTCCAGCTTCAGGTTGCGAGCTATAGCGCGTGAGCGTATCAGCACTTCAGGCTCCCGCTCTTTGGCTTTATTATAAAGCTCGATATCCGTTTCGTTGGCAGGACGCAATATGCGTTTCAGCGCAGCAGGGTCGTCCACACCATACTTCTTCATCTGTAGTTTCACCAGCTCGCCCGTCAGGCTCACTTGTCCTACATCATATCCACCTACGCCTTCTACGGCTATCCAGTCGCCTTTTTCGTAAATCAGGCTATTACTATTGCGGTAAAACTCCTTTCTGCTTCCTTTATTAAACGTTACTTCGATTACCGGGTAAGGTTTTGCACTATCGTGCAGGGGCAAAGCGCTAAGCCAGTCAAAAACATTCATTCGGTTACAACCACCAGTGCTACATCCTCCGTTTCCTTTGCAACCTCCGGGTTTGCCGCTCGCGCCAGTCCCACAATTGCCACATCCCATTTAAATATATATTTATGTTGACAGCAGGCAATCTGTACATCATTGCTTTATGTAAAGAACCTATTGGTTGATAAGCGTTTCCTTCTTCTCAAAACTTACAGCTTACCTGCCGAGTGAAAAATATCAATAATCTGCGAAAATAGTAAAAAATAGCTTAGGTAGGCTGCCAGAGCGTTCCGCCACAAAGAATAACCGATCTAATATAACAAGGCAACCATATGACAGGTGTTGAGGACTGTGTGTCAACGCAATAGACAAAGCTCTGGTATGATTTTTATACAAATAGCGCTAACGAACCGTTTACGGGGGAAATCCCCGAAATAACACACATCAACCACATATTGATCGAAAATCTTCTCTGCTTATGCCCCAGTATGCCCGTATCCTGTTAGCCGATGATGATATGGAGGACCGTCTCATCATCGAAGACGCCTTTCGCGAGATAGGTCTGGAAAAAGAAATAGCCTTTGTTGAGGACGGTGAATTGGTGATTCAATACCTTGACAAACTAAACAGCGAATCGGAATTGCCCTCTCTAATTGTGCTGGATTTGAACATGCCAAGGCTGAGTGGTACCGAAACATTGCGGATGCTAAAAAATCATACGGTTTACAGGCATATCCCTGTAAAGATATTCTCCACCTCGATGAATGACATTGAAAAGGCACATTGCCTTCAGCTGGGCGCGGAGGCTTATGTTATCAAGCCTATTAAATTCGAGCAATGCATCGAAATCGCCCGCAGGTTCTATGAGTTCAGCTCTGCTAGAGTCACCGCATAGGTCACTATAGTACCGGGAGCTGCCTGTTTTGGATCGCGTATACCATGCGTACAGACAGTGCGTGCAATTGCGTTTTGCTGTGGGCATTTCGCTCAATGAAGTAAATGGTATCAGTTATCTCTTTTACCATTTTGTTGAACGTTTCCAGCTGTATGGGCATCGCCGCCAGTTTTTGTACGAATTGCGCTTCTTCCTCGGGCAATGCCGGCGGGTTTTGCGGCAGGTAACGCACACGGATGGTTTGTTCCAGCAGCTGTATGATGTAATGCAGGAAATTCTTTTGCTGCTCACGGCCCGATTTGCTCCAATCTTCCGAGAACTTTGCTATTTCCAAACCGTTGTTGCGAAAGATGGCATTGAACCAGGTGCGCACATCGGGAAACAGGTCATTCTCTGCATGCCGTACCAGTCGCAAAGCCTCGGTAAAACTACCATTAGCCATGTGCCCCACCTGCGCAGCTTTTTTAGTATCTGCCAATCCACGCTGCACCAGTGCATCAGCAATTGCCGATGCAGGTATTGGCGCGAGTCGCACCATTTGTGTACGAGATAAGATTGTGGGCAGAATATCTTCTGTGTTTTCGGCTATGAAGATCATGATAGTATCGGCAGGCGGTTCTTCTATGAGCTTCAGCAGAATGTTACCTTCCTTACCCAGGTACTCAGGGCGCCATATGATATGCAGTTTCTTACCGCCTTCGTAAGACTTCAGGTTAAGCTGCTCGATCATCTCGCGGCATTCTTCGGCAGTGATATTACCCTGCTTGTTCTCGGCGTTGATGAATTGCAGCCAGTCGTAAGTGGTAGCATACGGTGTTTGCGCTATGAACTCGCGGAAGTCCTGTATGTAATGGCGACTCATAGCCTTAGTACCGGGCTTGGGAGGGATAGATGGAAAGCTTATATGCAGATCAGCGTGCTCCAGTTTGGAAACCTTACTGCAGTTGGCACATTGCCCACAGGAGTCGCTATCCTGTTTATTCTCACAAAATATATATTGTGCCAGTGCCAGGCCCAATGGCAATCCACCTGTTCCTTCCTGTCCTACCAACAACAATGCGTGCGGGAAATGACTACCCTGCCACATTTTCAATAATCCCGTCTTTGCCGGCTGCTGCCCTACTACATTGCTCAACTGCATTGGCCAAAAATAACTATGATTCCGTTGATTTTTAAAATGGCCGGGATTTCTTTCTGTGATAATCAGGCAGATAGAAATAATCAACAGATTTTTTTGGAAATACGTAAATTATTTCAATACCTTTATGATATCAAAATAATATCATACTATGGAAAAGGTTGTTAAACCCATGAATGGCTACCTGGCGTTATTTATCTCAATCGGCACCCTTGCTTTGGCCGGTTATGGATTTTCGCAGGTGGAAGGAAACGTCTACATGCTCTGGCTGGCTATACCATCGCTACTGGCAACGATATTCATCTGGAAGGGCATTATGATCATCCAGCCCAATCACTCGCGCGTGCTGAACCTGTTTGGTAAATATGTGGGTAGTGTAAAGGAAAACGGAATGTTCTTCGTCAACCCTTTCTATACTACCGACAAGTTTTCGCTACGTGCTCACAACCTGGCAACGCCTACACTGAAGGTGAATGACAAGATGGGTAACCCGATAGAAATAGGCGCGGTACTGGTGTGGCAGATACAGGATACCTACCGTGCCGCCTACGATGTATCAGACTACATGATCTATGTTAAAACACAAAGTGAGGCTGCTGTACGTAAACTGGCTACCAGCTTTGCCTACGACAATATTGAAGATGAGAGTGCAACAATAACACTGCGCGATGGCGGCGATAAAGTATCGGAGATACTGGACCAGGAACTTACCGCTCGCCTGTCGACAGCCGGTATCAGGATATTAGAGTCGCGCATCAGTCACCTGGCCTATGCACAGGAGATAGCGGGCGCTATGCTGCAAAGACAGCAGGCAACAGCGATTGTAGCGGCACGATTTAAGATAGTCGAAGGCGCAGTAGGCATGGTGGAAATGGCGCTCGCGGAGTTAAGAAAAAAGGAAATTGTAGACCTTGATGAAGAAAAGAAAGCGGCTATGGTAAGCAACCTGATGGTTGTACTTTGCGGAGAGAAAGGTATGCAGCCTGTATTGAATGCAGGATCGCTGTACCAATAATTATCTGAACCTCAGATTAACCAAGATTAACTGATTAGACTGTAATAGATAAACGGTGAGCTCGAAGAAAAGTTTTGTGTTACGTATGGATGAAGAAACGTACAAAGCTCTTGAGAAATGGGCTGCGGACGAGTTCCGCAGTGTGAATGGGCAGATAGAATGGCTCATTGATAAGATGCTGAAAGAATCGGGTAGAAAGAAAAAAGACGAGAAGAAAAATAATGATAAACAGAAGCCGCAGTAATGCGGCTTCTGTCGTTTTACTGGTTAGCGGTATATTTATTGTATGACGGTAATGACCAACATGAAAAACTGGATAGCAATCACTTGTCTTTTTTGCTTTCTTCAAAGCTCTGCACAGCCGTATAAATACCTGGTAATGGAGGGTGGCGGCATCAGGGGCGCTACCTATGCAGGAGCGTTGAAGGTGCTGGAAGAAAAAGGGATCGTTGATGGACTGGAAGCTGTGGCCGGCACGTCGGCCGGTGCGCTGGTAGGAGGATTAATAGCTGTTGGTTATAACGCGGATGAACTTAGAGATATATTGAACGGCCTGCAGATGCAGGAATTTAACGACGGGCGGGGAATGTTCATTGGTGGTATATTGAGAATGGGAAAAAATTATGGATGGTTTCGCGGCGTGACGTTAGAAGCATGGCTAGGTAAATTAATAGCGGCTAAAACAGGCAACAGCAATCTAACTTTATCGCAACTGCATGCGCTTGCTGCCACCAATCGCAAATACAAAGACCTATATGCAATAACAACTAACCTCTCGTTACAAAGACAGGAAGTTTTGTATTATGCGATTTACCCGTCCATGCCTGTTAAAACAGCCATACGTGCCAGCATATCCATTCCGATGTACTACGGTGCGATGTTCCTTGACAGTAATGGCAATGCATATAGAAAACAAGACAAGAACCACAGCCGGCAAATACTGGTGGACGGCGGTGTAGTAGCCAACTATCCACTCACTCTTTTTGACACTACAGGCGCCAACATGCAGACCATCGGATTCAAACTGGAGCGTCCCGAGCAGATAGACTATTCCGGCACAGGTCTTGCGCCCTTTACTATAACAAAATTTACCGGCTACATTGCTGCCTTGTACAATGTGACCATAGAGCAGCTGAACAAGGCTTCGGAGAATGAAAAAGTTCGTACTATTTACATTAGTTCAGGAAAAATCAATCCACGTGTCCGGAAAATATCGCAGGAGGAAAAAGACCTGATGTACAACAACGGAAGAATAGCCGCGGAGAAATTCTTCAGCGGCAAATAGTTACGCCTTAACCTTCAACTGCTGCACACGTTCTTCAAACGACGCGTTTTGCGGTAAAGGATTTTCAAAAGGCTTGAAGAAATCAATGAGCTTTTGATCATGCGCTTCACTTTTCTGAGTGGCAAAGTTGAAGTGTACAAAAGTGCTCCATAGCAAGGATTTCAATTGTGTTTTGTTTTTATTCCACATGGCCATTTCTACCAGCAGGTCGCGTTCACGCAGTTCTAGTATCGTTGATTGAATAACCACAGTTTCCATCAGCATAGCAGGACGCAGGTATATGATTTGATTCTGTCCTACCACCCAACTTTTACCATGCTCTTTGGCATACTGGTAGATATTGAACTGGTAGTTCTCCCAGATATGGTCTTCGCGTGCATTGATGAAGTAATCGAGATAACGCGAGTTATTCAGGTGATTGAACGGGTCGCAATCAGGGAAGCGTATCAGTGCCTTGCTTTCGAGTATTTTGGTTTCAGACATAGAAATAAGTTGTTGAACAGGCTAGTTTGTTAGTGAAAATTCGGCATCCATCATTTCATCACCATTCACGATGACAGAAACTCTATGCAATCCCGGATAGTATTTACGCGTAGTAATTGGTTTAAAACTTTGCTTGCGTGTAACTGAATTCGTCTCACCTGCTTTATATTCGCGCTCACTGATCTTAAACACCTTCTTCGACAAGGTTCCATTGGCCCTGTTGTAGTACATACCATATTCAAGCCTTATCATTTTCTGCTGCTTGCTCCCATTACTTACATCAAATGAGAACACCAGCTCCTTACCCATCTTCACTTCGGGCGTGTGTATTTTGAATCCATCCAGCTTTACCGCTTTATCTTTCTTAAAACCAAACAGCTCCATCACTTCCGTATGTCCCTGCTTCAACAGGGTACGACTGGCATGTTTGATGATCCAGTTGGTATTCGGATTACCACCTTTCCATTTTTTGAGGATCGACAATACAAGTTCCGGATTGTCTTTCGAGATATCATTGAGGTTGTTGGCTACGCTCTTTTTTACCCAAATATCTTCGTCGGATTTGAGTTGCTGCAGTATTGGCAATACTGCAGATGGATCTTTCTTAAATGCCGGCAATGCCATTGCCCAAGGCAATCGTGGCCTGCAGCCTTCGCTAGCCAGGCGGCGCACCCGCGGGTGTGTGTGGTTTGCCCAGGCCATCATTTGCTTCATCATCTTATCACCATACTTCACGATAAACGGGCGAACAGCAAATTCACAACTCATAAACTTCGTCACTTCTTCCATTGCGGCAACCGATTCTTTGAAATGTTCTGTGCCATATACCTCAATGTATTCAGGCAGGCACATGTAACCAAAGCTTACAGACTTTACTTGTTGCTGCAAGTATTGCACCATCGCAACAATAGTCTTTGCAGCCTCCGGGAAATGTTTGGGCAGTACCGTATATAATACTGTAGTAAGATGCCTGATACGTTGTTTCAGCTCCTTTCTCCCCCACTCTTTGTCAAATACGTTTCGTGCAAACGCGGCCTTATCAAAACGCGGCAGCACGTGCGCCAGCGCATCACCAAATTCATCTATAAAACCTGCTTTGAAAAATACGTCTTTGAACAGTTTACTCTCTTCCGACATGCCTGCTTATTTACGGCAAATTACAGAATGTATGAAAACAAAAACGCCCCGCTGTTGCGGGGCGTTTTCAATATGCTTAAGTTAAGACTAAGCGTTGTTTTCTTCAGTTCCTTCTTGTGCAGGTGCATCGGTTGCAGGAGCTTCAGTTGCTGTAGTTTCAGCAGCAGGAGCATCAGCTTTTTTAGTTGTTGCGGCACCGCTACGACGGCTACGACGGGTTTTCTTAGCACCGGCGTCTTTGCCTTCTTTGTTGTAGATCTCGTTGAAGTCAACCAGCTCGATCATTGCCATATCAGCAGCATCACCAAAACGGCGAGGCAGTTTGATGATACGAGTGTAACCACCTGGACGGTTAGCTACTTTATCACCGATAGTACCGAACAGTTCTTTGATAGCCTCTTTGTCTTGCAGATAGCTAAATACAACACGACGGTTGTGCATGCTATCGTCTTTAGAACGAGTGATCAAAGGTTCAGCATAAACACGCAGTGATTTAGCTTTAGTCAGAGTAGTAACAATGCGCTTGTGCTCGATAAGCTGGCAAGCGAGGTTTGACATCAGGGCCTTACGATGTGATTGAGTACGGCCGAGGTTTTTGATTTTGTCTCCGTGACGCATGACGTTTAAGTTTTGTGCCTTTCGGCGTTCCTTCGTACCGTGTCAAGGAATACGAAGTACTGGTTAAAAAA
>JAJNBR010000287.1 GCA_021156265.1 Flavipsychrobacter sp. | reverse complement strand
GGTTCGCCGGGAGCGGTGCGATTACCGGCGTCGGGGTCGTTGATCAAACCGATCTTAGTATCGGCATCGCGGGTGTCGCGTGCGTCTGCCGGGCGTATATCGTCCTCCATGTTCTCATTAGAGATTACATTGTGTAATTGCCCTTTTTGTTTTTCGGGCTGCTCCCCGAGGTCTTTCCGGCCGCTGGTATTGCCCTGTTGAGGTCCTTTATTTTCTTCAAAACGATTATTGTCAGCCATAGCTATTATTTTCTATAACCAACAATAAGATTGTGCCGTTGTAACTAACGGAATGCTAATTGTTTAATCGAAATTTTATGGGCATCGTAAAGTAAACTTTCACAGGTTTGTCAAACTGTACCCCCCGTCGGGTACAGGGATTGTATTTACAATTTGTTTTTCTTAATTTGTTGTTCGGCACTTTAGCATATTACACATGTCCCCCAATATTTCCATATCGCTCAAGGCGAACGATTGGTTTGCAAAAGGTCTCACTCTGAAACAGGTAGAGGAAGAGCTGTTGCAGTCCGGAACGGAACCCCGCCATGTGCCGGAGCTGATGGCCGAAATTAAGAAGCTGTATAATGCACGCAAAACTTCGCGTGGGCTGGTGTTGATATTGATTGGGGCGGTGCTTTGCCTGTTAAGTTGTGTATTGACATTAATGTCTTTCGGGGATATCTCATTAGTGCTTTACGGTATGACAACAATAGGTCTAATCGTCGTTTTTGCAGGACTGGTGCAGATATTTAGCTGAGTGCCGCTTCGATAATACAACGCTCTTTATTATATTAGGGATAGACTCCATGAACTTTTTAAATCACCTGAACTATGGGAAACCGAATCATCACCTGCAGCGATGGCACCTGGAACAGACCGGGCGCCGCTTCCACTAATGTTGAACGCATCTTTGAATGCATTGCCGACCAGACGCCGGATGGCAAATTTCAGTACAAAGCCTACGACCAGGGAGTAGGTACAGGCACCAACTTTCTCGATAAGTTCGTCGGCGGCGCCACAGGTTCCGGCCTCAGCCAAAACATCAAGGACATGTACCTCTTCCTGTGCATGAACTACCAGCCGGGGGACGATATCTACCTGTTTGGCTTTAGCAGGGGAGCGTATACAGCGCGTAGTCTGGCTGGCTTCATTTACAATTGCAGCATTCTGAAGCCGGAGAACATACACCTCGTTAACACCGCTTTCGATCTATACCGCAACCGCAATCCGCTCACGAAACCCAGCTCTGCACTTATGTTGTCGTTCAGGCGCAACTATTGTTTCGAGCGGCCGAAGATCAAATTCATAGGCGTGTGGGATACAGTAGGTAGCCTCGGCGTGCCTATATCTTTCTTTCGCAACCAGGCGAAGTTCCGCTTCCACGATTGCCAGCTGAACAAAGAGGTGGAACATGCTTACCATGCCCTTGCTGTAGACGAGCGTAGGAGCATTTTTGCACCAACGTTATGGGAGATGACGGACGAAGCAAAACGCGAAGGCAAACAGGTATTGGAGCAGCGATGGTTTCCCGGTGTGCACAGCAATGTCGGTGGAGGCTACCCGGATCACGGGCTTAGCGACATAGCGCTAAAATGGCTGATGGATAAGGCTGAGGGTACGGGTTTATACTTTGATCCAGAATTGCTGAAAAAACTGAACCCTGAATACAAACCTTACATTGCAGGCCGGAAATATAATTCGCATGGCGGCATACCTTACGTGTTTTTTCCTCCCCGCTGGCGCAAGATCAAAACCAAAGAAAACACCAATGAGATCCTCGACGAGTCCGTGCACGAGCGGCTAAAGCTAAATAGCTACAAACCTAAAAACGTGCTCAGGTTGCTGAAACAGGAAGGCGCATTGAAATAGTATTTAAGTCTTGAACGGTTAAGCAACAAACGGCAAAAACTGCCGTTAAACTGCTCTTTTGTCCTATAACGGAAGTATGGCGCCGTGGTAATTTTACTCCAGTATTAAAACCACAACGGAGTTATGAAAAGAAGAGAGTTTATTTTTAGCGGTGGCGCAGCACTCATCGCATTAACCTTACCCGGAAGAAATAACTACGCGTTTGCGGCTGACAACAAGACGACTGGCGCCTGCGTTCCCACAACGGCAGATATACTCGGACCTTTCTACCGCACAGGCGCTCCATTTCGCAGCGATCTCACAGTCTCGGGCAATCCCGGTGCACTATTTAGGTACAAAGGCACCGTGCTGGATGAGAACTGCAGCGCTATAGCAGGGGCGATCGTGGATGTATGGCAGGCCGACGATGGAGGCGCTTATGATAATACTACTGCAAATTTTAATTACCGTGGCAGGTACCAAACTGGTAGCGCTGGCATGTACGAGTTTACTGCGGTGAAACCGGGTTGGTATTTGAACGGCAGCCAGTACCGTCCGAGCCATATTCATTTCAGGGTCACTAAGCCGGGATATAAAGAGATCATTACGCAGCTGTATTTTAAAGACGATCCGTATATAGCTGCAGATCCGTGGGCTTCTGACCCTGATGCGGAAAAGCGAATAGTCCCCATAGCCCAGGTTGGCGGTGTAGATACAGTAGTGTTTGACATAACACTTGAAGGCCCGCCTGTTGGTATAACAGAGATGGAGCATGCTTCACCTGTAGCTATTGTACCCAATCCTTTCAGCGGAGAGATCAATCTGACATCTGCTGCTACCAATACGATGTGGAGAATACTTCACTCAGTATGAATATGGGTTATTTAGGGTGCGGTCTGTACTTCTGCCGGATAGAAACAGCATCCGGTATTTATGTACATAAATTGGTAAAACAATAGGTTAGGCTAGGGCTGATAATGAAGAAGGCCGGGCATTTTCGCCCGGCTTTTACCATCCTAGTAATGTCTTTAAGCGTGACATGCCGCTTTTGCTCACCACTACTTTAGCCCCGCAGTGCAGCAAGGCAATATGGCTTTCTTTCTCATACGGCTCTATGCGCGACAGCTGGCTGACGGGTATGAGGAAAGAACGGTGCACCCGCACAAACTGCTTTGGGTCGAAGTTTTGCTCGATGTGATTCAGTGTGCTTTTTTTGAGGTAAGTGCCGTTGGGTGTAAATATTTTTACGTAGTCGTCACTGGCTTCGATATAATGAATATCCTGCGCGGGTATGATGCGGATCATACCGTTGTCCTTTACCACTATGCGGTGCTGGTAGCCTTCGTAGATATCATTTTCCAGCAGCTGCCCCACAGCAGGAAGGTTTTTGGTTACAGCCTGCTGCAGCCATTTTTGCATGGCCTTGTCAAAGCGCTCTCTCGAAACCGGTTTTAGTAAATAGTCTACCGCATGCGCTTCAAAGGCTTTCAACGCATACTCATCGAAGGCGGTAGTAAAGATGACAGCGGGTGGACTGTCCAGTAATTCCAGCATCTCAAAGCCGTTCACCCGTGGCATTTGCACATCGAGAAAGATGAGATCAGGTTGCAGCTCCTGTATAGCTTTAAATCCCTCAAAACCGTCGTTACACTCGGCCACCACCTCAACCTGCGAATACGGTTGCAGAAACGTGCGGATCAGTTGGCGTGCCAGCGGCTCATCATCTATCAGTATCGCTTTGTACATACTGGGGGATCTTTAAAACTGTTGTAAATATTTCGTTTTCCTGCGAGGTTTCCAATAAATCGGCGCGGGCAAACAGCAAGTATAGCCGGCGGCGTATGCCTTCCAGCCCAAAGCCGGTGCCCCGGGGCATTTGCATCTGCGGGTCGTATGGATTGGTAGTGGTGATGTACAGCATGCCTTCCTGTAATCTAATATTCATCGTTATTTTTACCTGGCCGGTCTTGCCATATAAACCAAACTTGATGGCATTTTCCAGCACCGGCTGCAACAAGAACGGGGGAATCGTAGCTGAATCAGTATACTCTTTTTCGAACACTACATTCAGCCTGTCGCCAAAACGTATAGTTTCTATAGAGAGATAGGCTTCTATGTAATTAAGCTCCTCATCGATGGAGTTGAGGCTGTTGTATAAAAAATGCGGCTGCAGCTGTTGCCGGAGTTTATAGAGTTCAGCCTCTTTTAATAGGGCAGTTGCGTCGCTTTGCTGGGCAAATCTTTTCCGTACCTCGTCCAGCTGTTTTTGCATAGCGATAATTGTGGCTACCCAGCAGGTAACTATCCAGGTGACAGCAAAATGGACCAATATGCCGTCTTTCACCAACGCGACGACCGCTGTATTCTCTTCAGCCACGAACCTGAGTAAAACATTATCGGTGACGGTTACCGCAATGCTGAGTGCAGTAGCTATGCTAAGCGCGTAAGTAACAATGCCGACGCGCGTGGGGTAGGCATTGACGATGATGAGCAGCGCCCATACGGCGAGTGTTTGTGTAATAGTGACCGTGAAACCTGCCGTAATGGACAAGGTAGAATCCGCCTGAGCTATTTCATGAAACAGGTAAATGTGCAACGCTGCCAGCAGGCAGAATAGCGGCAGCAGCAGTGTTATTACATATTTCTTTACCGGTTGCATGGAGCAATATTAGCAGCTTGCAGATTCGGCCCAAAGCGGAGCAGCTATCGGCTCAACTTCTTTAACGTAAGAAAATAACATTGCACCGTCGTTCAGCTGTACTTCCTGCAGGTCTTTGATGGCTACCATCTGCCACGATACGGCACGACCGTGGCGGTCGATGAAAGCAGCTTCTTCTTCCTTGCCGATGATCTGTGCTTTGTTGAGCGCTTCGCGTTCGTCGGCGGCAAATACCAGGCGGTATTGCTCGTCGTATTGCTCGGTGCCTTTTGATGATGACTTGATCTTGTAAATGATCTGTGCTACGTATGCTTGCATATTAGGCGTTTGTATAGTGAACGCCTGCTGCAATTGCAGCAGGCGAAATTTATTAGTATGATTTGATCTCTATGCTGCCGAAATTGCAACTGCCTTTCAGTATCAGTATCTTTTTATCTTCGGTAGTAATGGTGGAAGTAAGCATGGCCCTGTGGTCTTCCACGCTTCCAAAGGTAGGCTCGATCTCATTTTGCAACTCCCAGTGCGAGGGTACCACCAGTTCTACACCGCTGAATGAGACAGACAGGTTCAGTACCATAGGGGAAACGGTAGTGTCGGCCTGTATCATGTTCACCTCTGTGCCACCGAAGGTAGTGCTGATGTTGCCCCCACGAAAATCTTTCGAGGTAACGATCTCTTTTCTGCCGCCAAAGGTGACATCTATATTAAGATAGCTCTCCGTATTGGTAACGATCTCCGTCTCCTTTATGCAATCGTTTTTTTTTCGGGAGCGGAAAACGATGAGCAAACCACCGATGATGAACGCCAACGGTATTACCAGGCTGCCCGCGCTAACACCCATTAATGTAAACGGAGGTATGAGGTGCGCTACGCCGATCAGGATGAGTATCCACCAGGCATGGTTATGGAACCGTTTGCGCACGCCAATGAACAGGCCAATGGCGATGATGATAAACGGCCAGGTACTATGAAAGCTGAAGTAGGGTATCAGGTTTAATTTCTTCATCATCAGGAAAACACCCAGCAGCAGCAGGATCATTCCGCCAAATACTCTGTTGCCGCGGCGGTTTCGGTCGTAAGGGTTTGCATTCCAACGGTGTTCACGTGCCATCTTGATAATTGTTATTGTTGATGAAGCAAAAGTAGAACGGTTTAGCACCCTGCAAAAGAGGCTTTAGGTAAAGCAGTAACCGTTGTCGGTAAATGGAGGAAAACTGTCGGTAAGCGGGAGCGGCCAGTCTAGATCAAAGGCTTAGGTTCCCATTTTAGTTTGGGAAATTTCTTTTTACCCAGCACGAAATAGTCCCACACGATACTACGCTTGTAAATACCCTCTTCATTGCGATGAGTAATGTGCTTGCTGCACTCCCTGCGGCGTTTCAGCCATTTGCCCAGGCTGCCGTAAAAGTTAAAGTGTGCTCTGAGAATGGTCCAGGTACCTACGAAGTGCCCGGTAAGCAACAGCCTCAGCCCGGCGATGCCGTCCAGCACTAGTCTTAGGGGGAATAGCCATAACAGCTTGCTGGCTTTTTCGTTTTTGGTAAGCAGTATCAGGTTGTTGCGGAAGTTGTAGAATAGCTTTTGGGGGCTGCCGTAACTGATAACGCTGCCACCCACATGGTACACCAGCGACTGGCCAATATAGCCGATCTTATAACCGGCATTCTTCAGGCGCCAGCACAGGTCTATTTCTTCCATGTGTGCGTAGAAGTCGTTGTCCAGTCCGCCCATTTTGTGGTAGAGGTCGGCACGTATCATCATACATCCGCCCGATGCCCAGAATACTTCTATATCGTTGTTGTATTGTCCTTCGTCCTTTTCCAGGTCGCTGAATATACGGCCGCGGCAAAACATATAGCCGTATTTATCCATGAACCCGCCACCTGCACCGGCATATTCCAGGTATTCCCTGTCGCGCCAGTAGCGTATTCTTGGCTGGCAGGCTGCTAGTCCGGTATAGCGCTGCATGGCATTGACAAGCGGGGGAAACCATCCCGGTGTTACCTCGAAGTCGGCGCTGAGCAGCACATAGTATTTGGCCTGTATTTGTTTCAGCGCCTCGTGGTAGCCGTTGGCAAAACCACGGTTGATGGGAATCTGTACCGTCTTTACTGTGGGGTAATTGTCCGTAACCCATTGCAGGGTGTCGTCTGTACTGGCATTATCGGCAATAATAACCTCATAGCCGGTTTCGGCCTCTGCAACAATAGTGGGCAGGAAGAGCTCGTGCCATTTTTTGCCATTGTAGCTGAGAATGACAACAGCGGTATCCTGCGAGCAAGTAATCATTGCTTAAAGCGAATGATTATTTGTACTTAGGTTCGTAAAGGGTATTGTCAGGAACCTTGATGTCTTCACTGCTCTCATAACCGTGTTGGTACAGGTTATAGCAGCCTGCCCACGCAAAAATGAATATTCCGAAGAAGAAAAGCAGGAACAAGAAACGTGATTTCGAAGGTTTGTTCAGTTCGATATCAGCCTCGTTCGGCAAAAGATGATCCTGGTCGTGATGTTGCGTATGCATTGGGAGATAAAATTTCCGCTCGCAAAAATAATAGTTCTTCATTCAAAATCATAATATTTTTACCTTGACTGCGTTTAGCGCACAGCAGGTTCTATGAGTCAGTATATTAATTGGAAAACATATTTAATACTCGTTGCTATGTGTATCGTTGCAGCTTCGCTGTACTATACAAACCAGCTGGCCCGTAAGCTGGCCAACGAGGAAAGGCAGAACGTGAGACAATTGGTGGAGGGCATTAAGACGCAATATTTGACCGATGATGACATCGCGCTTAAGTATGCCTCTATGGTGGTGGAGCAGAACAAGACTATCCCGCTCATTCTGACCAACGAAAAGGATTCGATAGTAAGTCAGCGTAACCTTGATTCAGCTAAGGTTGCCAGGGATTCCGGTTATCAGTATGCGAAATTGCGTGAGTTCAGGTCAGAACATGATCCCGTTGTCATCGACTACGGGTATGGAAGACAGCATGTATATTATGGCGAATCTTACCTGCTGAAGCAGCTACGCTATTACCCTTATGTACAGCTGCTCATCATCACACTTTTCCTGCTCATTGTACTTATAGCTTTCACCTCTTCGCACCGTTCCATTCAAAACCAGGTTTGGGTGGGGCTTTCAAAAGAGACCGCGCACCAGCTGGGTACGCCGCTTAGCTCTATCGAGGCATGGCTGGAATTGCTCAAAGACCAACCGGAGAACGCCGAGCCGGTGGCGGAGATGCGAAAAGACCTGGACAGGCTTAAGCTGGTGGCCGACC
>JAJNBR010000286.1 GCA_021156265.1 Flavipsychrobacter sp. | reverse complement strand
CCATTATATTTGCGCTCTAATTTCCATCTATGATCAAACGTTTGGCATTCGCAGCGATTTTGCTGTTGCCGGCAACACTACAGGCCCAGGATGTTGTAAAGGGCAGTTCCAATACAGCAACCCAGGTAGAAAAACCCGCCCGCGATTTTGTAATGCTTCAAGTAGCCTACGAAGGATGGAAAGCTCCCGACAGCATTAACACTACAGGTTTCGGCAGGGCATTCAACGCATATCTCTGTTACGATTTCCCTATCGGAAAGTCAAACTTCAGTTTCGCCGGTGGTATCGGTATCGGTACCTCCAATGTTTACCTGAAAGATCAGGAGATCGTGCTCAATGATACGGCAGCTCCGGCAGCGACTTTTATTCCTGAAACGAGGGACTATAAGAAATACAAGCTTACTACCGCTTACCTCGAAGCTCCTTTCGAGCTGCGCTTTTTCGGCAATAAAATAAACAGGAACAAAGGCTTTAAAGCTGCTGCCGGCCTGCGTGTAGGTACACTTGTGGGTGCACATGTGAAAGGCAAAGATGCTGACACGAAAATTGTGTATAAGACCAACACAAAAAACTACCTCGAAAACTGGCGTTTCGCTGTAACGGGTCGTTTGGGCTGGGGTAATTTTTCCTTATACGGCGCTTACAACCTGACCAACCTTTATAAAGACAATGCAGGCCCTACCATTACTCCATACCAGCTAGGCCTCTGCATCACTGGTCTCTAACAAAAACTAAGACATCAATAACGAAAGCCGGCTATCCGCCGGCTTTTCTATTTCCCTTTATTTTGGCAGCATAGTCATCCTTATATCATACCCATCATAGTTATATCTCGTATGCCGCACCCTCGATGGTCACCTGCACATTCGGGAAAACAGCCGCAGCCTCCTCCCTGAAAGGTTCCAGGTCGCGGTACTTGGAGGAAAAATGGCCCAGCAGTAATTGTTTTGCTCCCGCCATCTGTGCCACCATTGCCGCCTGTCGCGCCGTGCTGTGAAAGCGTGCCTGTGCTTTTTCGCCGTCCGGTTCCAGGTAGGTGCATTCATGGTATATCGTATCGGCGCCTTTTATATGCTCCAGGAAAGATTCAGTAAATCTCGTATCGGCACAATAAGCATATCGCTTTATCGCAGGGCCATTTTCGGTTACCCATTCATTTTTCACCACGCGGCCATCCTTATGTATATAATCTTCTCCTTGTTTCAGGCGGTCGTAGAAATAAGCAGGTATTTCATACTCGCGGCATTTATCGGGCAGCAGTTTCCGTCCGCGTGTCTTGCGCTCTATCAAAAAGCCGTGGCATTGTATGCGGTGGCAAACAGGAAAACAGGTCACAATAAAGCTGTCTGTTTCCACCAGCTTTTCGGCGCCCTCCGGCAGCGGGTGAAAAAAGAACTCGTAACTCAAAACTGTATCGGCAACGGTGAGTATCTGGTCCAGTATCGGCTTTAGCTCTTTGGGTGCATACAAATGCAATGGCGCAGTACGGCCCAGCAGGCTCATACTATTAATAAGCCCCGGCAACCCGAAATAATGGTCGCCATGCATATGGCTGATGAATATGTGCTGCGTCTTCCGCCACTTGAAACCAAACCGCTGCATCTGCACCTGTGTGCCCTCGCCACAATCCAGCAACAAGTCGTCGCCATACACCGACACGATCTGTGCGGTAGGATGGCGGCCAAACGCCGGCAGCGCCGAATTATTGCCAAGTATCGTGACCTTCATTACTATTCTTCGTTAAACAAGTCCCGTTCCAGTATCTCCATGCTGATAATATCCACAGCTTCCTGCCGGGTTGGGGCAAGGTTGATGGCCATGTCGGTTTCTGTTTCCTTCATCAGCTGCATCACTTCATCCTGCACACCGGTAAACACCAGCGACTGTCCGTTGCTGTAACAGTCGGCATGCAGCTCGATCAATCCTTCAAAAGCATCTTTCTCTGCCGTTGTGCAGTTTTTGAGGTCGATAACAAAGTTTTGGCTGCCGCTTTGTGTATATTCTGTCCACTTTTGGCGAAGTTCCCCTGACAAATTAGCATTCAGCACGTTGGGAACCGGCGTAATTTGTATATATGTGGGGTTGGTATCAATTTTGAATTCCATACAGAAGAGATGTTTTAGTATAGTTGGCTAAGGAGGGTTTAAAATTAACAACATCCCGGATTTTTTTTGGTTGTATATTAGATAATACGGCAGGAGATACGGAGCTAATTAAAAGAATACCGATATAGCGAAACACAATACTGAACCACCATCCCTAATCGTTAACTTTATTAAAACAAGGACTTACTACATGGATTCAAATTTTTCACCAAAGGTCAAAGAGATCATCTCCTACAGTCGCGAAGAGGCGCTGCGTTTGGGCAATGATTTCATCGGCACCGAGCACCTGCTCCTGGGCCTGATCCGCGAGGGCGAAGGTATCGCCGTCCGGGTTTTGCAAAGCATGCAGGTAGACATGTTTGACCTGCGCAAAGAACTGGAAATGGCGATCAAAGACAAGAGCAACAAGCCCCTTTCCAATATCAACAGCCTCCCGCTAACTAAACAAGCAGAAAAAGTGATCCGCATAACCGTTCTGGAAGCGAAGGCGCTGAAAAGCGCTACCGTTGAAACGGAGCACTTGATGCTGTCTATCCTGAAAAACAAAGAAAACGTGGCTACACAGATCTTACACCAGTACGATGTTGACTACGAGCGTTTTAAAACTGAGCTTGGCCTCATGCAGGGTGAAAATCCGCGTGCAGACTATGGCAGCGGCGATCCCGGTTCTGAAGAATTCGAGGATGATGACGAACGCCGCCAGTTTCAGCAGCAGCGCCGCCAGGCCGGCAATGCCAAATCCAAAACTCCTGTACTGGATAATTTTGGACGCGACATTACGAAGATGGCGGAGTTGGGGAATTTAGACCCCATCGTCGGTCGCGAAGAAGAGATCGAACGCGTATCGCAGATCCTCTCCCGTCGTAAAAAGAACAACCCCATCCTGATAGGTGAGCCGGGTGTTGGTAAAACGGCGATAGTAGAAGGTCTTGCCTTGCGCATCGTACAGCGCAAAGTATCGCGTGTATTGTTCGACAAGCGCGTGATCAGCCTTGACCTCGCAGCATTGGTAGCAGGTACCAAGTACCGCGGCCAGTTCGAAGAGCGTATGAAGGCCATCATGAACGAGCTGGAGAAGAACAAAGATGTTATCCTGTTCATCGATGAGATACATACCATTGTTGGTGCAGGTGGCGCTTCCGGTTCGCTGGATGCTTCCAACATCTTCAAGCCTGCGCTTGCCCGTGGCGACCTGCAATGCATAGGTGCATCTACGCTCGATGAATACCGCATGTACATCGAGAAGGACGGTGCATTAGACCGCCGTTTCCAAAAGGTACTGGTGGAACCACCAAGTGTTGAGGAGACCATTATCATATTGAACAACATCCGCTCTAAATACGAAGACTTCCATAACGTAACCTACGACCAGGATGCGATAGAAGCCTGCGTAAAACTGAGCGACCGTTATATGACCGACCGCCTGCTGCCCGATAAAGCTATCGACGTGCTGGACGAGGTAGGCGCCCGCGTGCACCTGAAGAACATCAACGTGCCGGAGAACATACTGGAGCTGGAAAAGAAGATAGAAGACATAAAGCAGGAAAAGAATAAAGTAGTAAAGAGCCAGCGTTTTGAAGAAGCAGCCGCGCTGCGCGATAAAGAAAAACGCCTGGGCGAAGAACTGGAAAAAGCGAAGTCGGAGTGGGAAGAAGAAAGCAAACACAAACGCTACCCGATACACGAAGAGCATATTGCTGAGGTTATCAGCATGATGAC
>JAJNBR010000285.1 GCA_021156265.1 Flavipsychrobacter sp. | reverse complement strand
CCTACCGATACTTCGTTCAGGTCGAAGCCTATCAGCTCGCGGCCGCTGGCTACTACTTGTTTAAAGAGGTAAAATACCTGCTCTATTTCGAAGCCCCCCGGTACCGGTGTGCCGGTATTGGGACAAAGCTTCGGGTCGAGTCCGTCGATATCGAAGCTGATATATACTTTTTGCGGCAGATCGCTCACTATCTGCTGGCAGATCTGTTTCCAGTTCTGGCCCTCGAATTGCATTTCCTTGATGTCCTTATCGAAATAGGTGGCTACGCGGTCGGGGTTATCACGTATCAGGAACAGCTCTTCGTCGCAATAATCGCGTATGCCTACCTGTACCAGTTTCTTCACCTGCGGTATCTCTTTTAGCACATTGTACATGATAGATGCATGCGAATAAGTAAACCCCTCATAAGCTTCGCGCAGGTCTGCATGCGCATCTATCTGCAATACGCCAAACTCACTGTGCTTTTCAGAAAGCGCCTTGATGAAACCCAGCGGAGTGCTGTGGTCGCCACCCAGCAGTCCTACTTTCTTGCCTTCCTTCAGCAGGTTCGATGTCATCTCGTACACCCAGTTCTTCAGCAGTACGCCACCATCGTTCACCTCATCCAGTTTTTCCGACAGTTGCTCATTCTCAGAAACAACGCCACCGTCTATCAGGTGCGAGATGATAAGCTCGGCACACTGGCGCAGGTAGTCGCTTTTCTTTTTAATGATCTTGTCGACCGGCAGCATATAGAAGCCTTTCTTCCAGCCGTCCACCACATCCGGGTCGTACAGGTCTACCTGCATCGACGCGTCGTAGATATTCTCCGGTCCGCGCGAGGTACCGTCGCGGTAAGAGATGGTTACCTCCCAGGGTACGGGCAGCAGCACCAGGGCTGCTTCATCCTCCCTGAAAGGAAGTCCAAATATGTTGTTCGATTTTAATCCGACTGAATTGGGGTCAAATGTTGAAAGATCGGCCATCTGCTTTTGATTGGGCGACAAATTTAGAATTAATATGTTATCCGCAAGCGTTAAACCTATGATACAAGGAAATGTTAAAGCGGCGGTATAGATTTAGATAATACACAGGCACTTACCATTGTCATGATTTTGTAGTGTTTTTAGGTGTAACTTTGCGTATTCTCAGACAGTTATGAAAAAGTCGCATATAGTCCTGTTGGTGTTGATCGCAGCTGCGGTAGGTATCATCGTTAGCATGTTTGGCGATTTCAGCACCTACGAAACCTTTGCTTCGGCCGCTAAAGAGCCCGGTAAAAAGTATCATGTAATAGGTGTGCTGGCTAAGGGCAAGCAAATGGAGTACGATCCCGTGAAGGATCCGAACCATTTTGTGTTTTATGTAGAAGACAAAGCGGGCCAGGTAAATAAAGTGATCTTCAACGGCGCCAAGCCAACCGATATCGAAAAATCGGAGCAGGTAGTGATGATGGGACATATGGAAGGCGATGCGTTCCGTTGCAGCAAGATACAGATGAAGTGCCCGTCGAAGTATAAGAACGACCAGATTGCAGTAGGTAACGCCAGCTAAAGCTTTTTCACACACAAGCATTTAATTAAACATTCAACTTGGATACTCAATTCATAGGTGAAAGTCTCGGACCGGGGAAACTCGGTCATTTTTTTGTTATCACCTCGTTCGTGGGCGCGTTGTTCGCCGCCTTCAGTTATTTCCGCTCTGCACAAACCGAAAAGACAGACCTCAACAACAGCAATTCCTGGCTGCTGATGGGCCGTAACGGTTTTGTAATACACAGTGCCGCCGTATTCGGCATCTTCATTGCCCTTTATTACATAATAGCCAACCACATGTTTGAGTACCACTATGCGTGGCGCCACTCAGACCTGAGCCTTTCGTCAAAGTATCTCTTATCGTGCTTCTGGGAAGGGCAGGAGGGCAGCTTCCTGCTTTGGTCTATCTGGCACTGTGTGCTGGGCCTCATCGTGATGAAGAATGCAAAGGTGCTGGAGAGCAGGGTGATGACCGTTGTCTCGGTAGTACAGGTAGCGCTGGCAAGTATGCTGCTGGGTTTTGTTTTTGGTCCTGAAGTTAAAGTGGGCAGCACACCGTTCATGCTGCTGCGCCATGCCATGCAGGACGCGCCAATTTTCGCCCAGGCCAATTATATGGAGTTTATCAAAGACGGTAACGGCCTGAACATACTGCTGCAGAACTACTGGATGGTGATACACCCGCCGGTGCTGTTCCTCGGCTTTGCTTCTACGCTCATACCTTTTGCTTATACCATTGCTGCACTGTGGAAAAATGATTACCAGTCATGGCTGAAGCCGACCATCAACTGGGCCTTGTTCTCGGGTGGTATACTTGGGCTGGGCATCATGATGGGTGGCGCCTGGGCTTACGAGTCGCTGACCTTCGGCGGCTACTGGGCATGGGACCCGGTGGAGAACGCCTCGCTGGTGCCCTGGCTCACGCTGGTGGCCGGTTTGCATACACTGGTTGTATATAAGGCTACAGGCCGGTCGCTCATTATAACGATCTTCCTGCTGACACTGACCTACCTCCTGATATGGTACTCTACCTTCCTGACCCGTACAGGCGTGCTGGGTGATACTTCAGTGCACGCATTTACAGGAGAAGGTAAATCGCTCTACTGGCACCTGATATCCGTATTGGGTGTATTGCTGATCACTGTTATCGCCCTGGTGGCGGCCAGGTGGAAGTTCTTCCCGCGTGTTAAGGAAGAAGAAAAGATCAATACCCGGGAGTTCTGGATGTTCATCGGTTCGTTTATCCTGTTCCTGTCTGCCATGCAGATCATTATCAGTACTTCTATACCTGTATGGTCGCCGCTGGCTAAGATGATAACAGGCAAAGACGTGGCCCCCCCGGTTGAACCCGTGCAGCATTACAACAGCATCCAGGTGTGGGTGGCTATCATTGTCGGGCTGCTTACCGCTACCGTTCTCTTCCTGCGTTTCCGTAGCAGCGATAATAAAATTGTTTTCAAACGTCTTAGTATCACGGCGAGTATCGCACTGGCGGTGTCGCTGCTGATCGGGTTTACTCAGAAGATAGATACGCCGCAATACGCCATCCTGCTGTTTGTAGCCTGCTATACTATAGTAGGTATGCTTTATTATGCCATTAAAGTGCAAAAAGGAAAGCTGAAAAAGCTAGGTCCTGCAACATCGCATTTTGGTTTCGGTTTGATACTGCTGGGTATCCTGCTGTCGTCGTACAACAAAGAAGTTATCTCTTACAATACCCTGGGTGTTCGTTTCGGTTTCAGTAAAGACGCCGGCGAGGATATAGCGGAAAGCCGCGAGAACGTGCTGCTGTACCGCAATGTGCCGGTGGCAATGGGCGATTATTTTGCTACTTACCAGGGCGATAGCATACCTGAGGGTGACGCCCGTACATTCTACAAAGTGCATTACCAGCGTATAGACTCCGCCACCAAAGAGGTGAAAGAATCGTTCATGCTGTACCCGAATGCATTTGTGAATCCGAAAGGACAGGACGGTGGACTGAGCGCTAACCCTGCATCTAAGCACTACCTGCACAAGGATATCTTTACTTATGTAACCTCAGTTATCGACCCGACGAAGAAAACGGATACATCTTCTTATAAGAGCCACGTGGTGCACGAAGGCGATACCATCTATGCGAATACAGGCTACCTGGTGTTCAAAGGTTTTGAAACAGACGTGGAAAACCCGCAGTACCAGCCTTTCGGGAGTGAAGGATACGCTGGCCCCTGTATATTTCATACGCGAGGGTTTTGAGAACCATATAGAGGATACCATGAAGGAAATGACCATCTATACGCGTCTCGCTAAAATACTACCCGACCAGAATGCGGCGGAGATCATGGTGCGCCAGCCCAATCCCCAGGATGAATACATCGTGATGAAGGCACTGGTATTCCCGTTCATCAATGTGTTGTGGCTGGGCATTATCGTTATGGTTTTTGGATTTTTCCTCACTGCCTGGAACAGGGCTACGAAAAAAGATAAGCCAACCGTATTAAACGTTTGATCATGGATGCTGCCATACAGCAGGAAATATTTCAAGCACTGAAAAAGATACTGGAGCCTTACGCATCGAAGATGGATGTAAAGGCCGATACGGACGAATCGTTTTATCTCGACTGTAAAAAGGAAGTAAAGAAAGGTTACCCGATGTTTTTTGGCGCGGTGCGCTATGGTAAGACCTATATCAGCTACTACCTGATGCCGGTATACAGTCAGCCTGCGTTGCTGGAGGGTATGAGCCCGGAGTTAAAGAAGCGCATGCAGGGCAAGAGCTGCTTCAACTTTAAAAAGTCCGAACCTGAATTGTTTAAAGAATTGAACCAGCTCACCAAACGTGGGTTTGAAACTTTCAGAAAAGACGGTTGGATAGATTAACCAGAACGACATAAAACAAAAACCGCTTAGCATCATGCTAAGCGGTTTTTTATTAGACTAAATATTCTTTGCTTATTTGTGCCAGATGGAAACGTCACCGAGGTCATTCACGCCGAAGTCGTTTACGCGACCATCAGGCAATTTGATGCTATAGAACACGCGCAGCTCGGCGTTTTCGCCATAGTGTGCGCTTTCGCTCAGGTAGCCGGTACCTTTGATCTCATAACCTTCAACAGTTTGCTGAGGTATGAACATCGTATCGCCTTTTACGCGTACGTTAACCGGAAGAGCCAGTTTGTTGTAGAAATTCTTGATGGTCATATCGGTCATGTTAGCGCCGTAGTCGATAGTAACTTCATACGCAGCTGCCCTTGACCTGGAACCTTTTTCGAACACACGCCATACGCCCCTATATTTATCACGGATTATGGTCTCGCACTGGAAGCCTTCATAGCCTGTAGGACATATACAAGTGCCTTCTTTACATACGCCGCCATAAGCACATACGATCGATTTGCATTTGTCAGGGCTGCAGGAAGAATATGTTACCGCACTGAAAGCTGAGATAGCACCCAGGGCCGAGAGAATAATAGTTTTTAAACGGGCTTTCATTAGCACAGATTATTTTATTTAACGAAGCTTAAAGATAAAAGAAACAATCTTAAAATGCAACTGAGGCAAAAATTAATATTCGCCCATTCTTTTTAATCGAGTCCATGCGGAAAATTGCTAATATTATCCGTGGCGCTTTATTTTTCCACTTCCGCCTTATAGGCCCTGATGCCACGGAAGATGGCATTCGTCACTTGCTTTTGCCCATCGGTAGAATTGAGGTATATCTCTTCCTGCGGGTTATTGATAAAGCCGATCTCTACCAGCACACCTGGCATAGCACTGCCGGCCAACACTTCCAGTCCCATTTGCTTTACACCTTTGTCCTGGCGCCCCTGGCGGGCAAATTCCGACTGTATCTTGGTGCCAAGCGATACGCTGCGTGAAAGGAAGGCAGAGGAATATTGGGCAATGATAATGGCAGTTTGAGGATCATTTACGTTCAGCAGGCCCGGCTCCTCGGCTATGCGGTCACCATATTCACCAATAGCATCCTCTTTCTGAGAGGTACGGTGCAAACCCAACACAAAGGTTTCTGTTCCGCTGGCGGCAGTTTCAGTATGTCGGATAGTTTTATATACCGCTTGCTTTACTCTCTTCTTACCTTTTTTTACTGTTTTGGTACCGGTCCTCACCCGCTCTATACGGGCGGCGGTGGAGTTGACGTGAATGGATATAAAAAGATCGGCAGCAGATTGGTTAGCTACTTCGTGCCGCTCCTCCAGTTTGGGATAGATATCAGTGGTGCGGGTGTAGATCACCTTAACCCCCGGCAGGCTGTCCTGGATCATTTTGCCAAGGCGTAAAGCGATATCAAGCGTCAGGTCCTTCTCGGC
>JAJNBR010000284.1 GCA_021156265.1 Flavipsychrobacter sp. | reverse complement strand
ATGGAGCTTATGGCGGTGGTAGAGGGGCTAAAGCTGCTGACTAGAGATGGACTTGATATCATCATATACAGTGATTCGAGTTATGTCGTCAATTCGGTAGAAAAAGGCTGGGTATTCGATTGGGTGAAGAAAGGGTTTAAGGATAAAAAGAACCCGGACCTTTGGAAGGAGTTCTTGCAATACTACAAGCGCCACCGTATCAAATTCATTTGGGTTAAAGGCCATGCCGACAACCCATGGAACAACCGATGCGACCAGCTGGCTACTGCTGCGGCTGACAGCCGGAGATGGCTGGTTGACGAAGGCTATGAGCGTGAAAAAAACAGCGGCTTCCTCTAATCGGTTTCCTTACCGTGTTTGGAATCGGCCAACACATTATCAACTGTCCATACCAATAGTTTTTGCAGGCCATGGTGGCGATGCGGACACTCGGGGACAGCGCATATTTTGCACTGGTAAGGCATGCACGCATCCACGTGGATGAATACTTCTACCCTGTTGCCGAATGTTGTCTGTATCAGTTCCTCTACGGCATGTATCTCCCGTTCAGCATCAGTCACCTGGTGATACCAGGGCAGGGTCATGTGTGCGTCAATATGCAGCACATCTCCATAGAGAATGACACGCAGGTTGTGCAGGTCTATCCATTGCGCCTTGCGGTTCTCCTGCATCACCTTTATCACCTGGGCCAGTAACGCAACGTCCGCTTCATCCATGATACCTGCCATCGACTTGCGTATCAACTTGTAGCCCGTCACCAGTATCATCACAGCGAAAGCAACAGCTACAGCGCTATCCAGCCACTGCCAGCCAGTAACTATCAACAGAACCAGTCCGATCACAATACCGGCCGTCGAATACGCATCACTTCGGAGGTGTTTGCCTGCAGCTTCAACTGTTAAGGACCTGTTTTTTTGTCCAACTGATATGGCGTACGTTCCTACAACAAAATTGACGACGCCTGTGGCTGCTGTCAGGTAGATACCCCAATCCAGTTTTTGCAGTGGCGCGTGGTGTATTAACTGGGCAATAGCTTCGTAGATGATCATTAACCCTGCGATGAAGATAAGCGCACCTTCGACAGCTGCAGACACAAACTCGATCTTACCATGTCCATAAGGATGATCGAGGTCGCGGGGTTTGGCAGCAAGTATCACGCTGTATAAGCCAATAAAGCCGGCAATAACGTTCACTGTACTTTCCAAAGCATCGGTAAGGATCGCAACTGAGTTCGTCAGGTACCATGCCAGCAGTTTGGCCAGGAAAAGTACCACCGAAATAAAGGCTATATATCGCTGCAGGCGTATCGTCACGCGTTAAAGTTAGAATGTAAAATGTGGAAGGAAAAATAACATCCAGCGTTAGGCAAGTCTAAAAATCGTGACGGATAAGGCTAACAATTTCGAGTTTTGTTGTCGTTTGTTGTCGCTTTCGATGTCAACACCTAAATCCCCAAGCATGAAACTCATCTTTAAACGCTGCTCCCTCAACGCATCCGTAGCCGCATTGTTAACATTTGTTGACATTGTTAACGCTTTTTTTTAACCATTAAATCATTAACAACCTATCAATATTTACCAATGCAAATATACAACATTTATGCAAAATAATCAAAACAGTAATAGAGACCCTTAAAAAACAGTACACACTCCCCGTCGGAGAGTGTGTACCAAAAAACTAAAAAGAATGAAATAATATTTAATTCGAGCGGAGCACAATCGTACCATCCGGCTTTATAAAGGAATTAGCTACCCTTTCAGCTTCGGTAGATAATCCCTGTTTTTTAAGCCACTGGTACGTAGCGCGGACTAAGGTATAAGTGCCTCGTAAACCGTTATAAGGCTTACCATGAGTTGAAAATAACCCTCGCCTGTTCAGATAACCGGCAAGTTGATCCACTGTTCTTTTGGAACCGTGTTTTGAAAGAGAATTCGCAAGGTCCCGTACGTACTGCTTGCTGGCTGCTGCTTTGTCTACACTCATGTTCAAAAAAATTTTGTTACCCTAATTTAACCCAAAGTTCATTACGAAAAAATTAAATATTATGTTAGAAAACGAAAACATAGAAAACAGATTGATATTTAATAAGATAGCGCTCAGTAATGAGTTTGGCATATAGATTGAGCGGCAACAGCCTGGCTGTTATCCACATAACTGCCTGAGCCCCAATTTTAATTTCCTTTAAGAAGTGGCAGCTTTTATTATTTTTGACCCCGCTTAAAAAACACAATTAACCAAACTACACATGGCCAAGATCAAAGTTGCAAATCCGGTGGTAGAGCTGGACGGTGATGAAATGACGCGCATCATCTGGAAATTCATTAAAGACAAACTGATCCTTCCTTATATAGACGTCGACATCAAATATTACGACCTTGGTGTTGAATACCGCGATCAAACCAACGACCAGGTAACTATTGATGCCGCTAATGCGATCAAAGAACATGGTGTAGGTATCAAATGTGCTACTATCACTCCTGATGAGGACCGTGTAAAAGAATTTAGCCTGAAACAAATGTGGAAGAGCCCGAACGGCACTATCCGTAACATACTTGACGGTACCGTATTCCGCGAGCCGATCGTTATTTCAAATATCCCGCGCCTGGTTACCAATTGGGATGCACCTATTATCGTAGGCCGTCACGCCTTCGGCGACCAGTACCGTGCTACCGATTTCGTAACTAAAGGAAAAGGTAAACTCACCATCAAGTTTGAAGGCGAGAATGGCGAAGTGATAGAGCACGAAGTATTCAACTTCAAAGGCGATGGCGTGGCACTGGCTATGTACAATACCGACGAATCGATCCGCGGTTTTGCACGTGCCTGCTTTAATATGGCGCTGGTAAAAAAATGGCCTTTGTACCTGTCTAGCAAGAATACCATCCTGAAAAAATACGATGGCCGCTTTAAAGACATCTTTGAAGAGGTCTATCAAAACGAGTTCAAAGCCGAGTTTGACAAGAATAACCTGACCTACGAGCACCGCCTGATAGATGACATGGTAGCTAGCGCGCTGAAATGGAACGGCAACTTCGTATGGGCTTGTAAGAACTACGACGGCGACGTACAAAGCGATACAGTAGCACAAGGTTTCGGTTCACTGGGCCTGATGACCTCTGTACTGATCACTCCTGATGGTAAGACAATGGAAGCGGAAGCAGCACACGGTACGGTAACCCGCCACTACCGCGAGCACCAGAAAGGACGCCCGACGTCTACCAACCCGATCGCGTCTATCTTCGCATGGACACGCGGTCTTGCGTTCCGCGGTAAGCTGGATGGCAACCAACAGCTGATCGACTTCTGCCAGGCGCTGGAAGATGTATGTATCGAGACAGTAGAAAGCGGCAAGATGACCAAAGACCTTGCTGTTTGCATACATGGCAATAAAGTAGACCATGGTAAGCATTACCTGTACACTGAAGAATTCCTTGATGCATTGGATGAAAACCTGCAGAAAAAATTGAATAAATAATACGAAGGCCGGAGCGATCCGGCCTTTAATTTTATTACAAATCTATAAACTATGATCATTGGCGTAGCGGGCCCCTATTCGGCAGACACAGAAGAGCAGCGGCAGAAAAACCTGGATGCAATGAACACTGCAGCTGCAAGGCTGTTGGAGAAAGGACATGTACCAATTATAGGTATGAATGCTGCCCTACCCGTGTTAGCGCATGCGACAGTTACCGACAGGTATAAGGCAATAATGGATATATCGATGGCGGTAATAGATACATGTGAAGCCATCCTGATATTGGCGGAAAGCCCGGGTGCAAACCGGGAGCGCGACCATGTAGCGTCAAAAGGCTTGCCTGTATACTATTCGATAGATGAAGTCCCCGCGGCAGAATAGCGCTCATATCTGAACAAAAACCTATTTTCGCACCCTGATTACGCC
>JAJNBR010000283.1 GCA_021156265.1 Flavipsychrobacter sp. | reverse complement strand
CCTTCGGCGATATGACCGCTTTCGTGGTCTATACGGCCTTTGTAGGTGGTACCATGGCCGGCTTTGCCGACTTGTACAGCCAGTTGCAGAAGACCCTCGGCGCTACCCAAAGGGTTCGCGAATTATTGAAGGAAGAGCCTGAAAATGTGAGTGTTACAAAAGAAGACGCGGCCAGCAGATAGCCATTGTAGGACCGAGCGGCGCCGGCAAGAGCACGATGGTGTCCATACTGCTGCGTTTTTACGAGCCCGACGGCGGCCGTATACTGTTTGATGGCCGTGACGCACGCGAAATACCCCTGACCCAGCTGCGCAAGCAAATGGCCCTTGTTCCGCAGGATGTATTGCTGTTTGGCGGTACCATATTCGAAAATATAGCCTACGGCAAGCCCGATGCGACCCAGTCCGAGGTGGAAGAAGCAGCCCGCCAGGCCAATGCCCACGAGTTCATATCCCGCTTTCCGGAAGGCTACCAGACGGTGGTGGGTGAGCGCGGCATGAAGCTCTCGGGCGGTCAGCGCCAGCGTATAGCCATAGCCAGGGCTATACTGAAGGATCCCGCCATACTGATACTGGACGAAGCCACCAGCTCGCTGGACTCAGAATCAGAGTCGCTGGTGCAGGATGCCTTGCAAAACCTGATGAAGAACCGCACCTCGTTCGTCATTGCGCACAGGCTGTCAACCATCCGCAACGCCGATAAGATCATCGTCCTGGAACACGGCGTGGTCAGGGAATCGGGTACGCATCATGAACTGATGGCTGTGGACGGGCTGTACAAGAGCCTGAACGTTTTACAGTTTGAGGGAGTGTAGTGTATATAATAAGGATAACGTTTGTCTAAAAATGCTATTTTGGTAACCATGAACCCCGATAAGGAACTATACAGGCTGACTTTCGCCAAACTGGCGCTGCAGCTGCTGCCGGCAAAGCTCCGGCGCAGGGCCGCACGCAAACTGTACAACAACTTATCGGATAATATCAGGGGCATCGACATCGTAGTGAACCAGCCGGGCTATAAGCTGCTGGTCAATACCAAAGACCTGATCGGCTGGAACGTCTTCTTTTTCTCGGGCTACGAGCAGAACACCAACAATATCCTGCAGCAGTACATCCGCCCCGGAGATACCGTGGTAGAAGCCGGAGCTAACATAGGCACAGAGACCATACTGCTGGCCAATCTTGTAGGCGACACGGGCAAGGTATACGCCTTTGAGCCAAACAGGAATGTGTTTAACAGGCTGAGTTACAATGCCAATATCCTGAACCAAAAGACCAACGTGGTGTGCTTTGACCAGGCGCTGGGTGAGAAAAACGACATTATCCGGTTCCATATATACCCGGAATCTTTCCCTAATTCCGGCATGAGCAGTAAATACCATCCATCGCCCGATGTGGTAGATGTCCGGCAGGTGACGCTGGACAGCCTGCTGAAAGACAGTACTTTGACCAGGGTCGATTTCATAAAAATGGACGTCCAGGGCGCTGAGCTGGATGTGCTTTTAGGAGCCACCGAGACCCTAAGCAGGTTCAAACCATACGTATTCCTGGAAGCCCACGAGCACCAAAACGAACTGTTTAAGACCTTAGTGACGGCCGGCTACCGGGTCCATACCGTCACAGATAAAGGACTGGTGCCGATCGGGGAACCTACCGGAGCTGCCCAGGATTGGCTGGCCATTCACCAGGACAAACTGAACAATCCTAAATCCGGCGGGGTGTAATAATAAGGATAGCTAATGATACCGGCCAACTATAAACAAATTGAAAACCAACAACTTAACATGAACACCAGGTATGGAACTGAAATTTCCTGCCATGCAATTCTGTTACATAATTTATATTATGTTAAGTAGATTAATCGCAAGAATCAGGTTATAGTTTGGATCTCGTACTTAACATAACTGCTTATATGAAACACTCCCTATTACCATCACCTGCCCCAAATAATAAAGGCGACCTGTACGGGCCGCCTCTACTTCCAATGGGTAATCACTATAAGGTTCGACTATGTTGTTTACCCCGGTTGGTTTCTTTTTACAAACTGATCCAGGTACTTTCTGCAAGTATTCCAGATCTCGGATTTAAGGTCATCATTTCCCGGCCTGTTAGTGCCAATGAATTTTTGTGCAGTTTCATCAAGCTGCTTGCCAAGCGAATCAAGATGGTTGTAAAACGCATCGTTGACTACCTGGTGTCTGTCGGGCGAAGCAAGCCTGCTACCGGTAAAAAGCTCAGCAGAATGATCATCCACAAGCTTCTTAGCGATGTCACGAAATCGGTCCAACTGATTTTGGTAGCTCTTCATAACGGCAGATTTGTTTTAATACAGTATAGAAATTACGTCCCTCAAGGGATAATACATATAAAATCCTTGCCAGCAGCGGGTTACAGCGGAATCTTTACCCTTAAAAATCTCTTAACGTTCGCGGAATCTACTCCCCTCAAAAAGTCTTATATGTAAATATATGCGGAATGAGCTGAATAGTCAATTAAAAATCTATAATAATTTTTCGGAATTTAGGCCCTTATGAAGTATATCTTTCATTTATTACTGCTACTGGTTTCTGCTCAATGCATTGCGGACACAAAATCTGACTCAAGTTGGGTAAGACAACATTACACAAAACGGGAAATCTACATACCGATGAGGGACGGTATCCGCCTCTATACTGCCATATATGAACCAAAAGACCGTGCCGCAAGGCATCCCATCCTCATCAACCGGACACCCTATTCCATAGCCCCTTATGGACAGGACACATTCAAGGCCTTCTGGAATAACTACTGGATGAACTACCTCCGCGAAAACTATGTGATCGTGCTACAGGATGTGCGCGGCCGCATGATGAGTGAAGGCGTTTTTGAAGATGTACGCCCGTATAATGACAATAAAAGCGACAACAAACGACAACAACCGAGCGCTAGCGAGCTCGTTGGCACCACTAAAAAGACAACTTTACGACAACAACAAACCGACGAAGCAACCGATACTTACGATACCATTGAATGGCTGCTCAAAAATGTGAAAAGCAATAATGGAAATGTCGGCGTATTTGGTATATCATACCCCGGCTTTTACGCTACAATGGCTGCATTAAGCCAGCACCCGGCACTGAAAGCAGTCAGCCCCCAGGCGCCGGTCACCGACTGGTTTGCCGGCGATGATTTCCACCACAACGGGGCCTTTATGCTGCTGGATGCGTTCGGCTTCTACAGCTCTTTTGGCAAGCCCCGTCCTCATCCTGTCAAAACCTGGCCGAAAGGCTTTGAATACTACAGCAAGGATAATTACAAGTTCTATTTGGAAACAGGTGCCCTTAAGAACTTTGCTAAGCTCATGGGTGACAGCATCAAGTTCTGGAACGACCTGTATGCACACCCCGACTACGACAAATGGTGGCAATCACGCAATACACGCCGCTATATGCAGTATATTCCCAGTAATACCGCTACCCTCGTGGTTGGTGGTACCTATGATGCCGAGGACGTATTTGGCGCCTGGAACCTGTACAGGGCCATAGAGCGCAAAGCAAAGAACGATAACAGGATCGTCATGGGACCATGGGCACACAATAATTGGGCGTTAAATAGCTATGAATACCTGGGCAATATCCGCTTCGGCACCAACCTGTCTAAGTACTACCAGGAGCATTTTGAGGTGCCCTATTTCAACTATTACCTGAAAGGCAAAGGCAACATAGATTTTATCAAAGAAGCCAATATCTTTTTCAGCGGTTCCAACCAGTGGAAGGGATTCAGCCAATGGCCGCCAAAAGGTGTGAAAGAAAAAGTCGTGTACTTACAACCGGGCGGAGCACTCTCCTTCTCTAAACCGAGTGCTGGCGGCGGTTACAGCCGCTACACGAGCGATCCTGCTAACCCCGTACCCTATACCGAAGACGTGCACCACGGCCGCGTAAAGGAGTATATGACCGACGATCAGCGCTTCGCCTCCCGCAGGCCTGATGTACTGGTATTTGAAACGGATGTGCTTAAGGAAGATCTGGCACTGGCAGGACCGGTAATAGCAGATTTCTTTGCATCGATAACTACAACAGATGCAGATTTTGTTGTAAA